>JAQIBY010000125.1 GCA_027858835.1 Bacteroidales bacterium
TTTCTCTCTTGAAAAAAGTAACAAGTCCTTCTGAAAAAGAAAAATTAGATAAGCTTAATAAGCAAGAAACGGAGTATTAAAATATTATCTTTTACCAAACAAGACCTGTTTCAACCGAAGTAGGTCTTGTTTTTGTGTAAGTACTGTATTTCGTATGGGAAAATATAGTGTTTGATTTTTTTCTTGTGGGTTTTTATTTATTTTTGACAAAGAAACCACTTTACCCATAATATAAATCAATATGAGACATTGCTTTATTGGTTCTACTACAAATTTCGTGGAATATTTTTCCAATTGTATTTCATAATGATTAATTGGATGAATATACCACAGAATTTGTAAAAGCATATCAGGGCTAAACCCCTTTCTATTTTAAATTTCACCTCAAAACCCCGACATAAATGTCGAGCTTAATCGGCTTTATATGAATGGTCACGTCCTGAAATAGGTTGACACAAAATAGTGTTAATAAGTCAACTTAAATCAGGATTAAAATGAAAAAAGCAAAAACAAAAAAGTATTCTGACTCGTTTAAGCGAGAAGTAGTATTAGAAGTTTTAAGCGGTTCCATTACAAAAGAGGAAGCGAGATTGCGCTATAATATTGGCGGAAGATCGACCATTCTTGATTGGATGCGAGTCTATGCTGGAGTAAAAATGAAAACAACAGGTGTTGATCCAGTGCCAATATTGAAGGATATGGGAAATAGTAATGACAAATCAGAATTAGAGAAAAAGGTAAAAGATCTAGAAGCGAAACTTGAATATGCGGAGTTAAAAGGTAGAGCCTACCAAATCATGGTAGAGATAGCAAAGGAGAAATACGGTTTGGATCTTGAAAAAAAGCATGGTGCCAAACAATCCAAAAACTCAAAGAAGAGCGGCCAGAAGTAAGTAAAAAGCTGCTCTGTAGATTGTTTGGCAAAACACGACAAGCTTACTACAAGCAAATCAACCACATTGAAAAGTCCGGACTAAAGGATCAAATAGTTCTTTCTGGAGTTAGAAAAATACAAACAAGATCTAAAACAAAGCGTTGGGGAGCTAGAAAGCTCAAAGACTTACTAAATGAAGAACTTAAATGTATGGGGATTCAAGTAGGTAGAGATTATCTTTTTGATTTATTGCGCGATAACAATCTGCTTGTTCGATCACGTAAAAGGAAGTTTTTTACAACTGATAGCCATCACTGGCTCCGAAAGTATGATAATCTTTTAGTGGACAAGAAATTAACAGGTCTAAATCAAGCATGGGTCTCAGACATTACTTATGTCAAAGATAAGAATGGGGATGTTTACTATCTATATTTAATCACAGATGCTTATTCTCAAAAAATAGTAGGCTGGCATCTAGCGCAAGATTTAAAGGCATTTTCAGCAACATCAGCTTTAAAAAAAGCAATTAGAAGTAACAAAGGAAGGCTAGATAATCTCATACACCATTCTGACCGAGGTATTCAATATTGTTCAGATGAATACACTCGTTTACTTAAAACTAATAATATCAAAATAAGTATGACTAACCCTGGTTCACCACAAGAAAATGCCATCGCAGAACGTGTAAATGGGATTTTAAAAGAAGAATGGTTATATGATATGGATTTTGGATCTTTAAACAGTGGACTTCGTCAAGTTAGAGAGGTAATTAATATTTACAACACATATCGACCACATAATAGTTTGAAAAACAAAACCCCAGAACAGATACACACGATGGGTTTTAAAAGGCATGAAACCGAACGCGTAATAGGTAAAACCTACAAATATAGAAAAAGGGTGAACCAAAAGGCACACCCTTAAGTAAGCTATTACGCTATACGGGCAACGATTATTCCTTAGATAGTTGCTCCCCAGCAGAGCTATCCTCCGCTTATCGTTGCAAAGTAAAGATGAAAAATTATAAATAGAATTAAGAATAAAGTTATTAACTTTGAACTAAGAAATTAAATAAAAGTGTCAACCAATTTTAGGACGAGAGATATTTCTTGTATCAGCTTTGATTCTACATCGGCATTATACCGATATTTTTGATTTTAAAGTGGTATAATATCGGCATTAACAATTGTAGTTTCAGAATTTCTTTATCAATCATTCTGAAACGCAATTGGTATAATAAGGATATTCTAAAGATAACAGGCAATATCCCTATCAGTTGAGCACACGCTTAACCCCGGCCTTCAGGTCGGGGTAATAAGGATATGAAAGATGGAATGGGCTTTAGCCCTGACAGTATTTTATTGATTTCCTAAGGTTATTAACAGCAATTTTTTTATAAACTCATACTTACAAATCGGAAAATTTGCAAACGATTATTATATCTTTGTGAATATGAAAATCCGGAAACTCACAAACAGTGAAATTGCTATGTTGGTTATGCTTGTGATAGCAATTGTTTTTATTGTCCTTTCGTGGGATAGAATTGTGATGAAGTTATCGGCTTTATTTGAATTATATACTTAAAATCTGTATTTATGAAGCGTGCTGATGCGATTGTAATTTTTGCTGTGATTGTTTTTTTTCTGCCATTTTTTCTTTTCGACGCAGTGTATGATTTTTATACTGAGTTTAATAAAGATCATGGCTTAATTATGAGTTTTATCAAATTTGCCATTTTGGCAACTTTTGGTGAGTCGCTGGGCTTACGCATTAAAAAAGGAGTGTATAACGAAAAAGGCTTTGGTTTAATTCCTCGTGCTATTGTTTGGGGATTTATCGGGGTGGTAATAAAAATCGCATTTATTATTTTTACGACGGGTACCATTGCATTCCTGTCATATGTTGGAATGGACAATGTTGCAGCAACCTACGCAGCCGGTTTTTCTGCGGAAAAACTGCTAATCGCTTTTAGTATCTCAGCATTTATGAATTTGATTTTTGCACCCGTTTTTATGACTTTCCACAAAATTACGGATACCCATATTCTCAATAACGGAGGTACAATTGGCGGATTTCTTCGTCCTTTGAAAATGGGTGACATCATGGCAAAACTTAATTGGTCAGTACAATATAACTTTGTGTTCAAAAAAACCATTCCGTTTTTTTGGATTCCTATGCATACCATTACATTTTTGCTTCCGGCAGAATGGCAGGTATTGTTTGCGGCCATATTGGGTATTGCTTTGGGCATTTTATTATCGATTGCAAGTATCATGGGAAATAAATCATAAACAATGAGAATAATTGCAGACAGCGGATCAACGAAAACAAATTGGCACGTACTTCATCCCAACGGAAAAAAGGAAAGTTTTGAAACCATCGGGCTGAATCCCTTTATTGTGAGAACAGGACAGGTGTATAAGGAAATTAAAAGTAAGTTTCCGAAGCATTTAAAAGCGTTGCGAGTTCGTGAAATTTATTTCTATGGATCTGGATGTTCTGCTCAGCCGCAAAAAGATAAAATTTTTGCGGGATTGGAGCGATATTTCCCTGCTACAATTATTCATATTCACCACGACTTGCTTGCCGCCGCACGTGCTTTGTGGGGGAAAGGGTACGGATTGATTGCCATCCTTGGCACCGGATCTAGCACTGCGCTTTATGATGGCGAAAAAGTGAGTGAACAAATTCCTTCGCTTGGATATATTTTGGGCGATGAAGGTAGTGGCGCCTATATTGGCAAGTTATTGCTGAAATCTTACCTCGAAAATGAATTGCCGGTTCCTTTGGCAAAGAAATTTTATAAATATCATCAGCAAGATTTGCATGAAATTCTTGAACACATTTATTCCGGCGATTATCCAAACCGGTTTATGGGAGAGTTTACGCATTTCATTAAGGAAAATCTTGATAATTCTGCCATTGAAGCATTGGTAAGATCTGCTTTTGATGCATTTTTCCGTAAACAAATCCTGAAATATCAGAATCACGGAAATTATAAACTTCGTTGTCTTGGCTCCGTGGCGTATCACTTTCAGGAAATTCTGATGGCTTCTGCCGATGCGCATGGAGTGGAACTGGTAGAAATTCTTCAGGATCCTTTACCTCGACTTATTGATTATCATAATCGCTATCTTGAGATATAATCAACGCATGTATGTTGATAACTCATGCCGTTTTCAATGCCAATAAATTCAATTACTCAGTACTTTTGGGTAAAATGTCCCAAGTATGAAAAATAGCATCCTCTTATTGATTTTTAGCCTTGTCGCAACAATTTTATTTGCACAGGAATCCTATACAACTGAGCAATATGTTGAAACTTACGCTGATTGGGCAGTAGAAGAAATGGAGCGCACGGGTATTCCGGCAAGCATTACGCTTGGACAGGGAATTCTTGAGTCAGGATCGGGGAATTCTAGGCTTGCGCGAGAGGCAAATAATCATTTTGGGATAAAATGTCACTCCGATTGGACAGGAGATAAAATTTATCATGACGATGATGCATCTCAAGAGTGTTTTCGAAAATATAAATCTGCCTACGAATCATTTAAAGACCATTCTGCTTTTTTAAAAAAATATTCCCGCTATGCATTTTTATTTGAGTTGAAACCTACGGATTACAAAAGCTGGGCAAAAGGTTTAAAAAAAGCGGGTTATGCAACCAATCCCCAATATGCTGATATATTAATTGGTCTAATTGAGCGTTATGAGTTATATCTTTTTGATACCCCAGGCGATACAGATACCGATTTATTAGTTGCAGATGCTTTAAGACAGCATGTAACTCCGGGATTCACGGATAATTGGACAATTAATCCCTTTAATCGTGAAATGCTTAGTAATAATGGACGACCCTTGATTTTGGCTCGCGGTGGCGATAATGTGACATCCCTAGCTCAGGAATTTGATATGATGCCTTGGCAGATATACAAATACAACGACATGGATAAACAAACCGACAGTATTATTGCCGGACAAATTGTGTATCTGAAACCAAAACGCAGCAAAGCGGATAAAGGCTATGAAACGCATATTGTGAAAGCCGGAGAAAGTTTATGGTCAATTTCTCAGGATTATGGAGTGAAGTTGAGTAAACTACGTAAACGCAATAATCTCAACAAAGAAGCCATGGTAAATCCAGGAGATACGATTTATTTGCGTGAACCTGCAGACGGAAATTCGTTTTTGGGAATTTTTTAATATCCGGTGATTTCTGTACCGGTGATTTCGGCTTCGCTCAATCACCTACTATGCTATTGCAAGGTGGCTGAGCGAAGTCGAAGCCACTCGCACATTCAATCAAATTCGGCTTAACTTTTTTCGTATTATCAATAAGTTGAAAGCACTCAGTGTCGCGATAAAAATAAATCCAATAAGCAATATCAGGATGTGGTTTACTGTTGCATCCGGAAGCAATGTTTGTAATGCTTTTCGATAGGCAGCAGTCACAATAAAGTAGGGGATAAGGCTTAATAAAAACACAGCAGCACTGACAAAAATCGAAATCCTGACAAACGGTTTCACAATTTGTGTCGTACTGAATCCCAATGCCTTCAGTTTTTCAATTTTATGTCGGTTTCTTTGCAGCAATAATTGTGAACTAAGAATAAACAGCCATAATGCCAATGCGCTGATTATGAGTCCGGTAATAATAACAATTGCAGTTGCGGTATTGAGTAACATGCGGGCTTTCCCGTTATTGAGTTGCTCTTTGTTATAATCGTATTGTTTTGTTTCAATGTAATCGAGCAATTCTGGATCTGAGGGGTCGGGAGTGAGTAAAACAATACGTGACACCGGTACCACTTTTGTCCCGTATTTCGGATTGGCATAATCCAAAAATTCCTGTGGAACTAAAATGGTATTTAACCTGTCTGAAAAACCGACAATGCGTGCTTCATAATTTTTGATTTTTCGGTTTCCCCGGATTTGAATCCGAAATGGAATCGATGACGCCGCCTTTTCAGTGATTTGTGGTAAATTTTGAGAGGTGGCAAATCCGAAATTGTATAAATTTAGGTAGGATTTGGGCAAAATAATGGGAATAAAGTCACTTTCGCTTGTCCATGCCCAGTTTTCACCTTTTAAGTCAATGTATTTTGATGGGACAGATTCAAAAAATAATTCCGTATAAAATCCGCCGAGTAAATTTCCGTCTGTATGTGCCGAGGCTTGAAAGCTGCTGGAGGTAAACACAGCTAGGGATTTTATAAATGGCTTGGCTTCTAAGGCTTCAATTTCTTCTTTGCTGAAACTTGGCTTTTCTCCTTTTCCCAGAAATTGAGATGCCGTATTTTGTTGTGATATTTTTTTACTGATAATAATGTGTTCATGTTGCCACAAATCGCTGCCTTTAAACATTGGTCGGATGTCTGAATAAAATCTGGCTGACAGTAAAATAATGCTGAATCCCAGCAACATAACTGTAATAACTCCAATGAGTTGCCACTGCTTAAATTCGCTTTTTAGAATTTTCCAAATCATAAGCTAATGGAAATGTCGCTGTGGAGCGTTTCGCCTCCCAAGCTTGTTAAAATAATACCGGCTGATTGTTGTTTCGCTTCGGTTTGAATCAGCTCCCACATTTTCAATTTGTTTTCCTCGTCGAGATGAGAAAACGCTTCATCAAGCAAAATAAATTTGAAAGGCTGAGACAGCGCACGAATAATTGCAATGCGTTGTTTTTGTCCGTAAGATAATATTCCGGCTTTCTTGTGTTGATGCGCTGCCATACCTGCCTTTTGGAGCATGTTTTGAATTTCGTCTTCGGATTTTTGGAGTGTGAGCGCGTTTTTTAATTGGATGTTTTCTAATGCACTTAAATCATCAAAGAGCCACAGGCCTTGCGGACAAAGTGAAATCTTCGTTCTTCGGATGATTATCCAATCGGATGTTGACATAAATTCTGATGCGGTTTCATCAATTAAAAAACTGCCGTGAAAATCTTTGCGCAATCCGTAAAGTATGCTAATCAGGCTGGTTTTTCCCGTTCCTGAAGGAGCAGAAATGCCATATGATTTTCTTGATTCAAAAGAAAAATCCCTTTCCCAAATCGCAGAATTTTCATGATTCATGTCCTGCAACGGGAAAGGGATAATTTGTTTTAAGCGAATTTGCATTAATTAGTACTTGTCAATAGAATGAGTGTTTAATTTAAAATGTTTGGATGAATTAATCAGCCTAAATTACCACACTATTCTTCGTAATTTTCCATTTCAGCTTCCAGTTCTTTATACAACTCTTCTAAATCTTCCTCAGAAAGATCTTCCATGTTTTCACCGTAGTCTTCTAAATATTCATCTGCGTAATCTTCTTCCATGCCATACTGATAAGCATTTTTTTGTCCAAGTAACATAGGAATTTTTTGGTCTAATTCTGAATCTTCAATGAGTTGGATGATTTCTTCAGGATCCATGCTGCGGATTTCTTCATTCACACGAATTTTGAAAGTCATGGTGAATTCTCCGATTTTATCGTCCCAACCAAGGTGCAGATGTGCAAAGTTTTTGCTGAGTTTAACACCAAGCATGCTTTCGATCATTTCCATTTCATTTTTCAGATTGTCGATACTGGAACTCATCCAGAAATTTAAACCAAGGCAATTTCCATAAAAGTCCATATAGTCTTTATTTTGACTGATACTTTCAGATGCTTTTTGATTTAACAGTTTTTTTGCTTCTTTTTCAGCATCAATTGCGGTGTCTGAAGCGAGTACGAGAATTCTTTTGCTGTCCCAAATTGCAATTCCGTTCGGGAAAGTAACTTTTTGGAAACCGTCTGCATCTTCGATTTCTACTGGCATTTCTTCTTCTTTAGCAATTTTTTTCAGTACTTCTTCGAATTTTGATGGTTTTTGCATTTCCATGACCATTCCGAAAATCATGTTTTTGTCCAAAGGAGCGACGAAAAAGTACATTTCACTTTCCGTGTTAATTCCGATTGATGACGGGTCTTTGATGAAATCATCAAGGATCTTGGCCATTTCTTCATTTTCTTTTTTCAGTTCTTCTAGAGTTTCTTTATAATCCTCATTGGATTGGATTTGTTCTGCAGTTTTTTCTCTGTCAAAATCTCCGGGATTAATAAGCATGACACCAAAAGCGTCACCGGGAATAACATTCATGTGTGCCGGCTGCTTTCCGCAAGAGCTGACAATAAGAAGCAAAATAATTGCTGTGCTGATTAATTGGATTGTTCTTTTCATAATTTTAAAGGTTTAGGGTTTACGTTCTAATGCGAGGTTAAATTACAAAAATTTATTCTGGTACAAAAATAATTTGTGATGAGATATGAATAGTTTTCAACATAAAAAAATCCGTTACATAATTTTGCAACGGATTTTTAATTGAATATATCTTTTTTTTAATCAGCGAAAAGTGGGAACGGTTTCATGAACACGTTTACTTCTTTACGCACTTCAGTGATAATGCCTTCTATTTTGTCTTCGTTTTCAATATTCATAATCACTTTGTCAATCAATTCAACAATGGGATCCATGTGTTCTTCTTTTAATCCTCGGGAGGTGATTGCAGGAGTTCCGACACGGAGTCCTGATGTTTTGAAAGGTGAACGATGATCGAACGGAACCATGTTTTTATTGATGGTGATGTCTGCTTTAACAAGTGTGTCTTCCACTTGGCGACCGGTTATTTCAGGAACTTTGGTGCGAAGATCAATAAGCATTGAGTGATTGTCTGTTCCGTCGCTAATAATTTTATATCCGCGTTTGATGAATGCTTGAGCCATTGCCTGTGCATTTTTCAAAACTTGTTTCTGATATACTGTAAATTCAGGACTTAATGCTTCGCCGAAAGCAACTGCTTTGGATGCGATAACGTGCTCAAGTGGTCCTCCTTGCATTCCCGGAAATACTGCAGAATTAATTAATGATGACATTTTGCGAACAACACCTTTTTTTGTTGCTTTCCCCCATGGATTTTCGAAATCTTTACCGATTAAAATAATTCCACCGCGTGGTCCACGTAAGGTTTTATGTGTTGTTGAGGTAACAATATGAGCGTATTTAGTAGGATTGTCGAGTAGTCCTGCAGCAATTAGTCCAGCAGGGTGGGCCATGTCAATCATCAATAAAGCGCCAACTTTGTCTGCAATTTCCCGCATGCGTTTATAGTCCCATTCACGGCTGTATGCTGATGCTCCGCCTACAATAAGTTTTGGTTTTTCTTCTAAAGCTACTTTTTCCATTTGGTCGTAATCTACACGACCAGTTTCTTCGTTGACACCGTATGATACAGCTCTAAATAAAATACCTGACATGTTTACGGGAGAACCGTGTGTTAAGTGTCCGCCATGAGATAAATCAAGACCCATGAATGTATCACCCGGTTTCAAACAAGCTAAAAATACAGCTGCATTTGCTTGCGCACCTGAGTGTGGCTGCACATTTGCATATTCAACATCATATAATTCTTTTAAACGGTCGATAGCAAGTTGTTCGGTTTGATCAACAAATTGACATCCTCCGTAGTAACGTTTTCCGGGATAACCTTCTGCATATTTGTTTGTCATAACTGAACCCATGGCCTCAAGCACTTGTTTACTGACAAAGTTTTCTGATGCAATCAGCTCTATTCCATGTTCTTGACGTTCTTTTTCTTTTGCAATAATATCAAATACAATATTGTCTCTTTTCATAACAGATTGAATTTTAATGTTTTCACAAAAGTAAAGAAAAAATTAGACTTTTTTACTGTTATGCAATAGCTTTTTATGATACCATTTTGATGTTTAATCGGTATAAGCAAAAAAAAATCGACCCGAAAGTCGATTTGTTTTTTTTATTTATGCACCTTTTTAATAAACTCCTCAACTTCTGGAACTCCTCCCTGATACACGAGATATCCGTTATAGGGTTCACGTTCTGTAATTTCATCATTGATGGGAGTAAGCATTAATTTTTTCACTTCTTCGGGATCATTAGTTTGTCCGAGTACCCAACCGAGTTTAATAAATGCAACTTCGGGCAGCATATTTCCTAGCGGGATAATGCCTTTTGCCATCATATCACGACCGGTATCATACACAAACATTTGAACATAGCCCCAGATGGTTTGGAGTGTCATAAACATATGAACTCCTTTTTTCTGTGCCCGCTCAATTGCAGGATATAATTCCTTGTTTACATGACCCAGTCCGGTACCAATTATGATGATGCCTTTATAGCCCATGTCCACCATGCTGTCTAAAATATCTGCGCTCATGCCAGGATAATAATAAAGCATTGTTACCTTGTCCTCAAAGAATGGTTTTATAACGACATTTTTGTCGCTTCTGCGTTTGTTGTAAGTTTTCTTGATTGGGGTAATTTCTGTTCTGCTGATCATGGCAAGCGGGGTATCTCCAATTGTGCGGAAAGTTGACCGATAGGATGAGTGCATTTTCCGTACACGGGTTCCTTTGTGCAAGAGTCCGTATTCATCAGATGTTGGACCGAACATACAAACCTGTACTTCTGCAATGTCAGATTCTGCTGCGGCTTTCATAGCATGCATTAGGTTGAGGGCAGCATCAGAGCTCGGACGATCAGATGAACGTTGAGAGCCGACCAATATAACCGGTACAGGAAGATTTTGACACATAAATGTTAAAGCAGCACCTGTATGATGTAGTGTGTCAGTTCCGTGTCCAATTACAATTCCGTCAATGCCTTTTTCAATTTCTTTACCAATGGCTTTTGCAAGGGACATGTATTGTTTTGGTCCCATGTTTTCTGAGAAAACGGCAAATACTTTTTCGGTATCCAAGTTACAAATGTCTGCTAATTCGGGAACTGCACCGTATAATTCTCCCGGGGAAAAAGCCGGAATTACTGCGCCGGTGCGATAATCTAAACGGGATGCAATCGTTCCTCCCGTGCCGAATAATTTAACATGTGGAAGGTTTTCCGTGTAAGGAAATTCTTTTTCCGGAATGGCATAATTTGCTTTTTTAAAACCGGCTTCTTTCATGTCTTGAACTGTGCTGACATCAACGCCGACATTGTATCCCGTAATAATTTTTAAGACAATATGCTTGTCATCATCATTTTCTGAACGTGGCAAAACTGTTCCTTCAAATTGACCACGTGTTGTGTTGATTACTGCATGTCCCCAGACACGTACATGATATTTTTTTAGAAGTTCTAATGCTTCACCTTTGTATCCTTGAAAGAGATCTTCACTCATTGTTCCCAATTTTATTTGATTAATGCCTCAATATTATTTGCCAAGGTTTTTAAATTCATATTTCCAATGGCTTGTTTTCTCAATTGACCGGAAATCCAGTCTTTCTCAGCAGTTTTACATTGTTTGCGACCCTCCTTCTCGTATTTTTCAATTAATAAAGGAACGTTTTTCATAATATTGTCTTCAGTACTGCGCTTGAATTTGATGGTTTCCAAAATCGAGGGGAAATCCATGTTTGGATGCTCATACAAATGCGGAAGCATCCATTTTGCAATTTCTTTTTCCAGATGTTCTTCTTGAATGAAGCGGAACATTGAAATTAATAGATTGTAATTAAAATCCGCAGCCTGTGAATAATGACCCTCTACATATTTCATGGTTTGACCAATGAAAGTGCCAATGAACTTAGGTGAATAATCCAATGATTCGGTGATTTCTTCAATCACAGGAACTAAATTTTTACTCAGTATATAATGATATGTGTCAGTAGGAACTTTCCAGTCGCGTAGTTGCTTGAAACGTTCTGAAACATCAACGGGAAGTTGTTTCCCTAAAGTGTCAATATACTCATTGCTTAAAGGAATAGGAGCGGAGTCCGTGTCCGGATACATGCGATCTGCACCGGGTAGTACGCGCTCAAAAATTGTGGTGCCGTTTTCAAAAGATTTTCTGGTTTCTTCTGGAACACCGTCGAATGCCATTTGGCAGCGTTCTTCAATGGTTTCAAGCGCAGTTTTTACGTCATCTTCAGGTGCCCAAAAAATCACCAATGCGTCATTTTCTTGATCAGTAATCATAATGCTGCTGATAATTTCCAAATCTGCACCGGTAATGACAGGTTCTGCCAATTCGGTATGTACCATATTTGGTTTTTCTATGCAGGCAATTACTTTCAGACGATCTGTAATTTCATCAGCGAAACATTTTTCCGGTTGCGTAAAATGTGACAAAATTCCTTTGAAGCCGGGAAGTTTTACAACATATAAGTGTTCTCCGTTGGCTTTTGCAAGTTTTATCGGCTGATGGGTGATGGAAAACGCATCGTACTCGAGACGTGTGTAATCCATTTTCCATTCGTCTTTACTTTTAAATCGTTCATTCAACTCTTCACGAATCAGCAATAGCGACCATTGACGGAATGCTTCATTATGTGTTAGTTCCGGTATCCACTTTGTGTGTGCAACGCCTTTAATTTCAACTCGGGAACCGCCTTTGCAGCTTACGTTTACATCTTGTCGTGCTGCGCCCATGCCGGTACGTACTTTGTCTGTGCTTCGGTTCAGAAAACGAATGTAGTCACAGGTTTCTTTAACTTCTTCCGGATTCTTACAATCCGGATAAGTAACAGTTTCAATCAATGGCATTCCCAACCGGTCGGTTTTGTAAACCCGCTCGTGCCCAATGTCGGAAATTTCACGGCATGAATCTTCTTCAATGCTAAGCTGAATAAGTCGAATGTCTTTGTTTGAAATTGGAACAACGCCTTCAACTCCAAGAATTGCAGTACGTTGAAATCCTGCAGGAATCGAGCCATCAAGATATTGTTTGCGGGTAATATGAACTTCCCCGACAATATTTAGTTTTGACAACATGGAAATTTCTAATGCAATCTCCAATGCTTCTTTATTAATAATAAATGGTGGTGTATCATCAATTTCATAAGTGCAGGCACTTTCGTTATTGATTCGATAAGTAATGTTCTTTCTGGTTTTGAACTCCATCAATGCGGTTCCGTCGTATTCTCCTAATTCAGAGAGTGTGGGGCGCATGTGGCGGATAATTTCAGCATTGTAATTGTCATCTGAGTGCAAAACACCTGCGGGACAGTGACAAAATAATTTTCGTTTGGTTAATAACTGCTGGTGAACTTCCAGCCCTGACATGAAACCGATGCGATCATAATCTTCCTGACTTGCTTCTTTCCGTGGGACATAGCCCGCTTTTTTCATGGTTTCCTGATAATTCTGGATGGGATCAAATGCCTTTTTCATGAATTGATAATTATGTGTATGAATTCTATTTTTTATTTGGGCTTAAATTTACGTTTGTTTTGGGAGATTACCAAAGGATAATAAGGTTTTGGTTGTGGTAATTTGTTTTATCGGGATGCCCTGCCTAGCGTCTGTATTATTATGGTTTTTGAATTATTATTGTTTTTTTGAGCCGCCTTGCCTAATTTTTGTATTGTTCTTTTGAGACGCCCTGCTTGGCGTCTGTAAATCAATTCCTATCTGTTTGTTTTTAAAGCCTCCCTGCCTGATTTTTGTATTGTTTTTTTTGAGACGCCCTGCTTGGCGTCTGTATGATAGTTTTTAATTTTTATAGTTTTATCGAGCCGCCTTGCCTGATTTTTGTTTTGATATCTTCTGATTTTAATTATTCTTTTGATTCGCCCTGCCTAATTTTGTATTGTTTTTTTGAGACGCCATGCATGGCGTCTGTAAGATAGGAATTAAAATATCCTATTTTTTTGAGACGCTCTTTTTGCGTCTGTAAATTTTTTCTTTTTTAGGCGTCAAGCCAGTTGTCTTATTTTGAGACGCCGGCGTCTGTAAGATAGAAATTAAAATATCCTATTTCTTTTTCCCCCAATTTTTCGGATTATTACGAATATACCAACGAACCCTTTCTAATGCCTCGTTATCAGGAATTAGCTCTTCATGATATCCGCTTTGCCAAGCAAAGTCAGAATTGATTTTTCTGCAATTAATTGTTACCGCAGATTTAAACCCTCGAATAATGGAGGACAGATTTTTTCTTTGTGGTCCAAATTCGCTTTTAGGATTCATTGATGATTTTAAAATGTCCATAGAGAAGCCATGCTTATCATTTGAATTGACCAGAGCCTTTGAAAAAGATATTTCATTAATGAAGAGATTATATGGGTTTTTCCCAATTTCAATAATTGCGTGGAAATGATCTGGCATTACCTGAAATGAATCCAGCTTTATATTCATGTCTGGTCGTATCTTTAGGGTTTGTTCCCATTCATCTTTTGCAAGCTTACCCATTTCTGAAAGGTGCATTTTACCCTTAATTATTTCGCCAAACCATTGTTCTCTGTCGTTTAGGACAATGGTAATGAAATATTTCCCACACCAGGCATAATTCCAGTATTGTTTTCGCATAGAGTCAATGCGGTATTTCCCCATAAATCGTTTTTTCATGTCATAAGCATATTGGGATGTTGCTATTCCTTACTTTTTTACTCAAAAACATGCTTTGCATAATTCCATCCATTTTCATCATACACGCTTTTCATGATTTCAATCGATGTAAGAAAGCGATCGTAGTCCTTATTGTCTTTGCTTGTCCATAAAACTTCGGCAAGTGCAGTGGCACGTGGAAGCATCATATATTGTAAATGCGATTCTGTCGGGATGTATTCACTCCATAAATTTGCTTGAACACCAAGAATATGATGTGCAAATTCTGCATCAAGTTCTTCAGGAATTGGCTCATAGTGATAGACATCTTCGACAGTTGTCATGCCTCCAATGGCAAATGGCTCATTGTCTATAGGTTCTGCTTGATAATGATCGAAATAGCATTCGTTATTTGGACTCATAATGACATCGTGTCCGCTTTCTGCCGCTTCAATTCCTCTGGCTTCTCCTCGCCATGACATAACTGTGGCATTTTCTGCTAATCCGCCTTCCAGAATTTCATCCCATCCGATAATTCGCTTACCTTTATTGTTGAGATAATGTTCAATTTCCTGGATAAACCAGGATTGTAGCTCATGCTCGTCAGCAAGTTTATGCGTTTTCATACGCCATTGACATCTTGGACAGGTTTCCCAACGTGTTTTGGGACATTCATCCCCTCCGATGTGAATGTATTCTCCCGGAAATAATTCAATAACTTCGTCCAACGCACCTTTCATAAATGCCATGGTTTTGTCATTTCCGGCACAATACACATCATCAAAAACACCCCAGGTTTTCGCAACTTCATAAGGACCACCTGTGCATCCTAATTCAGGATAAGCAGCCAAAGCAGCAAGGGAATGTCCCGGCATTTCAATTTCAGGAATAACTTCAATGCAGTTTTGATGCGCATAAGCAACAATTTCTCGGATATCATCTTGTGTATAAAAACCTCCGTGTGGAGTGCTGTCATATTCACCGGTATTTTTCCCGATAACGGTTTCAGGACGATAAGCGCCAATTTCAGTGAGCCTCGGATACTTTTTGATTTCAATTCTCCAACCTTGGTCTTCAGTTAAATGCCAATGAAAGCGATTAAATTTATGCGCTCCCATGATATCAAGGTAGTTTTTGACTTCATCCACCGTAAAAAAATGACGGCATACATCAAGATGCATTCCGCGGTAAGCAAATCGTGGCGAATCTTTTATTTTCACACAAGGAATATGGGTTTTCTCCTTAATGATATCGCCTTGAAGCAAAATTTGTGATAAACTTTGTACGGCATAATAAGCACCGGAGCTATCTGCACACAGAATTTTAATTTGTTTCGGTGAGATGGTTAATTCGTACGCTTCCGCAGATAAGTTGGCATCGTATTGAATCAAAATATCCGATTTTTTTTCAGATTCTCCGGCTTGTATTTCCTGTGGCCAGATCGTTTTTAACAAATCCATCGCCTGATAATAATTTTCTTCCCATTGGTCAGTGAATATTTTTGTATTTTCACCGGAGATAATAAAGCGTCCGTCCTGAGCGTGAATTTCAACGGGTTGAGGAAGAATTATGATTTCTTTTGCCGGTTCCGGGGATGTGGTGCAGGCGCTGATAATCATTGTGCAAACTAAAACGATAAGCGAAACATGTGTTTTCATAGAAAAAATATTTTCCTTAAAAATAGTATTTTGATTGGACTTTTTGTGTCGATTTTTTTGCTTTTTTCTTGTTCAAAAACTGAAAAACCGATTTTTGAGTCTGTATCTTTGCTTGGAGACTGGACTTTTCAGTCAGAAAATATGGAAAATTCATTTTCCGCAGAGGTGCCCGGAAATTATGTGATGGATTTGGTTGCGCATGAGCTAATTCCGCATCCCTACATGAAAGCAAATGTTACTGATTTACAAACCGGCCGAGAAGATGTAATTTATTCATGTGAGTTTGATAAACCGGCAATGAATTTTCCGTATCAGGAGTTGGTTTTTGACGGAATTGATACATATGCTGAAATTTATTTGAATGGGAAACATCTCGGATCAACAAATAATATGCATCGACAATTTCGATTCCCTGTTGACAATTTGAAAACCAAAAGTAATCAGTTGGAAGTAAGAATATCTGCACCGCTCAATGTGTTGGATTCTTTGATTGCTGAGCGCCCTTTAGTACTTCCTGAGGACTTTGCTCATATGAGAAAAGCAGCTTTTCAATTTGGGTGGGATTGGGCTCCTGAAACTCCGTCGCTTGGAATTTGGCGCGATGTGCGAATCGAAGGCTATGACGATTTTCGACTGATTTCATCATGGGTAGAGACACAGGCGATTCATGACGAAAGTGCAGAACTGATGCTTGTTGTAAAATTAGATGTTAAGAAGGAAGCTGAGCTGACTCTAGATTTTCAATCTGATGATTTTGACTTTGCATCTCAAACGCTTTCTCTACAAGCCGGAGAATCTGTTTATCATTTTCCGTTCAGTATTGAAAATCCGAATTTGTGGTATCCAAACGGCATGGGAAATCCGTTTTTATATCAAGCAAAGCTCAAAATGAAAACTAACAATGGTGTTTCACAAAAAAACATGAATTTTGGTGTCAGAACCATTGAATTGCGTCGTGAGAAAGATAGCATTGGCGAAAGTTTTGAATTTGTTGTCAATGGAATTCCTGTGTTTGCAAAAGGAGCTAATTATGTTCCTCAGGATGCATTTTTAACTGAAAAAAATCACGAGAAACTTCTGCAATCCTGTGTTGATGCTAATTTTAATATGTTGCGTGTTTGGGGAGGTGGTATTTATGAGGACGATGATTTTTATGCTTTGTGTGACTCGCTCGGAATCATGATTTGGCAGGATTTTATGTTCGCATGTGCCTTGTATCCAGGAGATGATAGGTTTTTAGAAAATGTGCGGCATGAAATTCAATATCAAACCGACCGATTAAGGGGGCACACTTGTATTGCCCTGTGGTGTGGAAATAATGAGGTGAAAAATGCTTGGTTTGATTGGGGGTGGCAATCTGTTTTCAATTGGTCAGCGGAAGATTCTACACGAATTTGGAATCAAAATGCTTTTTTGTTTAACGAAATAATTCCTAAAATACTTTTAGAATCCGGCATTGAAACCGACTATCTGTCATCATCTCCTGTATGGGGTTGGGGACATGATGAAAGTTTAACCGAAGGTGACAACCATTACTGGGGAGTTTGGTGGGGAGAAGAACCTTTTGAATCATATCGAGAGCATACAGGGCGTTTTATGTCTGAATTTGGATTTCAATCCTGGCCGACGAAAGCAAGTCTGGAAAAGTTTCATCAAGGAGAACCCATAGAGATAGAATCTGAAATCATGAAAGCCCATCAACGGCACCCATTCGGAGATCGTTTAATCCGGGAATATATGCAGCACTATTTTGGAAATTATGAAAATCCGCAGGAATTTGCTGAGATGTCGCAGACAGTGCAAGCATACGGAATCGGGGAGGCAATTCGTTGGTTTCGCACTCAACCGAAATGTTCAGGCAGTTTGTATTGGCAGTTAAATGATTGCTGGCCTGCGATTTCATGGAGTAGTATTGATTACTACGGCGAATGGAAAGCTTTGCATTTTGCTGTCAAAGATGCTTATGCCCCGTATATGGTTTATGCTGTTGAGGTGGACAGTAAGCTCATTGGTTATCTCGTGTCGGATGCCCCTGAAGGTCGCAATCTCACGCTCAGCTTGGAATGGTTTGATGAAAAAGGCTTGCTCGTTTTTAGTGAGATAAAAAGCATTTGCGCTGAAGCTTATAATTATCGGGATGAATTTGTGCTGAATATCCCAAAATCACTTTTATCGAGTGTTGATTGGCAACTTAAAATGACATTATCAGCAGGAAATGAAACCTTAGCAACTTACAATTATTTCCCTGCGCTGTTTTGATGCTTAATTGGTATTGTTTGTAAACTATTTTTCTTTTGTGATGAACTATCTTAGAGTCTTCTGGTTTTAAGTAAAATTATGTATTATGAAATATTTAAATTATAAACTCATCCTTATTGGATTATTAGCCTTTAGTTTTACTGCATGCGAAGATGATAGCAGTGATGATTCACAAAACTCAAGTAGCAGCCCAAGCAGCAGTTCTGAAACAATTCAAAGCTCAAGCTGGGAAATTACTAATTATGAAGACGATAATGAAAATAAAACCTATCATTTCAGCGAGTATCGTTTCGATTTCTCGGATAATGGTGAAGCAAGTGCGACTAATGGGGAAAGCACCATTAGTGGAACATGGAGTTTTTCAAATGACAGTGAAGGAAATTTGGAGCTGAATCTGGATTTTGGTCTGCAAGAACCATGGGATGACCTGGAAGATGATTGGGATGTCTTGTCAATTTCTGACAGTAAAATAGACCTCAAAGATATTAGCGGTGGTGACGGAAGTATTGACTTGTTGACCTTCGAAGTCCTGTAAATTTTGTTTTGAACTATCGGTTTTCTCGTGTCAAATTGAGTCGAGAAGAGAGTCTATTGTTATTTCTGACATGCCTGTGATTATATTTTGATGGTAGCGTGAAGTTAGGAATATGCTTAGACAATCTTTGGATTTAGCATGCCCCGCCATTTTCAATCAATATTTGGCGTTTTTTTTGCAGAGCCTCTTTGCGCTAGCAAAAAAACTGAGGGGAATTTTAATCTTTTATTAGAATACCGATTATTAAACGCATATAAATTATTAGTCAAAGCTTTAGGATTGATGTTTAATCGTTATTATTACTCACTAACTCAACAGGCGAGTTCTGACCCCGAAGTGGGTCAAACTATTAATAGCCATGGGTGATAACCCATGGTGATTAAAGTTTATGTAATATTGTTTTGGCGCATATCTTTGAGGCGAAGCA
>JAQIBY010000133.1 GCA_027858835.1 Bacteroidales bacterium
AATTTTGATTCACAATCGGTGTTACAGCAAAACAAGCATACAGAACGACTTGTGCTGATCCGTCAGCCGACGGAGAAGCAAGTGAAAGTATGCGCCATTTTGATGTTTAATCGGTATTAATGGAAATATCAGGTTCCTCAACAAAAGGAAAAATCGAAGCAAACACATCAAATGAGCTGCATTTACTATGCGGTATTTACATCACCAATTATTATTGGGAAGTCATTATTTTTGTATTAATTGTGGTTTTTATCCCGATTTTGATATCAAACACCTGATAAAAAATAGAAATCACAAGATTGAACCAAAAAATCAGCTCAAAAACGAACTCTCAATATTAATTTAATGTTACCTTTGTGTTAAATCTTTAAGCCGATGAAGACACATAACTTGTTACTTCTTTTCATTCTGCTGATTATCCAGGTCGGATATGCTCAAGAAAAGCAAGGAAATACGCTTGCCGCAGATATTTTTGCAGATGCACCTTATCGCATGCAACTCACAAATGAAGCGGGAAATACAAATCCCATTCCTGTTTATTGTATGGTTTACGATGGAGATGAAATTGGAGCCGCAGTAGATTTAATTGGGATAGACATTTATATTAAAAATGCTCAGGACACGGATTTTGGAGACAAACTGCTTTTTGACACCCTACCGGATACCGAATTTGAATCCCTGATATTTCAAGGATCCCCGAATGATGAGGATTTAGACATACAGAACTTTTATGAAAGCGGATACACAAAATCCAATGAATACAGCATTGATTTTACGGCACAATCAACCATCTTATCGGATAATACCTTCGTAAAAATCAATCAGAACATTTGGTATTTTACTTTCTTAATTCCGGCTGAAATTTTATCGCAGTACGATGACATTGTGGATATTAAAGTGTATTTCCATTTGGATTGGTCATCGGATGATGAAACCTACCTCAGAGTTTTCAGATACAATGAATCGCGACCTCAACAAGCGGGCTGGTATCGTGGAGACACACATACGCATGCACTATTCACTCAGAATATTGCTGAAATTGGATCAGCAATTGAATCCACAAAATTTGCAGGACAACATATTGGATTAGACTGGCAAATTTTAACCGATCACTCCTGTGATTATGATAATTATGGAAACAGCATGCAGGAAAATTGGACACTACTGAAACAACAAATCAATTTACTTAACGAGGAAGACGATTCTTATATATTTATTCCCGGTGTGGAAATGTCTGTAACAAACAGCGATAACAAAGTTATACATGCCCTAACTTTCCCATCAGAAAACAGTCTGGATAGTTTTGGATTATATGGTGATGGTGGCGGAGATGCAAGCAGTACCGATGTTAGTATTGATGATTTGTTGGATTCGGTGCATGAAAATGACGGAATCGTTTATGCAGCTCATCCCTTTGCAGAAGGTGACAAACTCTCGGCAGCAGTAAGTGGCGGAATTTGGAATATCGGGAGAGACGATTTTCCCTTGAATGGAGAGCCCTATTATGCTGCAGGAAATGTTATTTGTAATGACACAGAATTAGCATCGGATTGTTTTTCAGACGATCCAAACTATTTTTTAAAACCCGGATTGTATGGTTTTCAAATATGGAATTTAGACACCCGGCTTGTCACAAGTGATACGGACAACTTTTATGATGCCTGGAATGTTACCGGAGATTCTGGCAAATCAGAACTTGAAAGGTTTGAGCTTGAAGAGGACTTAAATCTAAATAACAGATTTTGGCAGGGGTTGCATATTTATCGCAACTTATTAAAAACAGGTTTACAAGCAAAAAATGCAAACGATGCCATTCAAAATTGGAAAGCATATATCTGCGCCGGCAGCGATGCACACGGCTCATTTAATTACTCGAATACCGATATGATAATTGGCGTAAGTGGAGATGTTCAAATTAATGCATTAGGACGCTTATCAACATTAGCCTATTGCCCTGATGGAATGGGCGCACAAGGTGAAAATGTATTAAAAGCACTTGCCCAAGGAAATACCATTTTATCTGATGGTCCAATTATTAGTTTTACAATAAATGATGGTGGAAATGAAGCCATTATCGGGTCGGAAATTATTATCCCGGAAGGCTCACTAAGCAACAGCGAAATTCAAATTAAAATGACAAGCAGTGAGGAATATGGAA
Organism: Bacteroidales bacterium; assembly: GCA_027858835.1. Taxonomy (GTDB): domain Bacteria; phylum Bacteroidota; class Bacteroidia; order Bacteroidales; family ML635J-15; genus JAQIBY01. The sequence goes on from JAQIBY010000133.1 coordinate 2,159, forward strand.
GCATTTTCGCCCCATTCATTTGGGCAGGAAATGGTGGACTGGAAACATCAACAGGAATCCCCACAGACAATGAGGAGTTAACAATAAATTTAGAAAGCTTGTTGGATGATGTGTTTGAAAACGACATTCCATTAAACACATGGTTTTATCTTAGGGCATCATTACAAACGCAGAAATCTTTTGGAGACTTATCCGATATTTATAAAAGAACAGCCGAAAATTACAATGCCTACACAAACCCAATTTGGATAAAAATTGAAAGCCCAAATGCGGTACAAACAGAAACACAGGCAAATGCAAACATCCGTTACACAGCTGATCGAATTATTTGTGATATTGATTTAGCATCAAAAGCAATTAAAAAGGTGTCAGTGATTGCAACTACAGGGCAAAGCGATTTACAGATTGATGCAATTTCAAGCATATCCAATCAAAAATCGAAAATAGAGATTCACCGCTCGGAACTTGATAGCGGCATGTATTTTTTAATGATTGAACACGATTCGGGAATAATTACGAAAAAAATTATAAATTAAAAACCCATCGGCTTTTCGGATTCGACAAACTTTAAGCGTTGGCTTTGTTCCTCGTTAAAGATTAATAAAACGCTGTCTGTAATTCGATAGGATGTTGCTGCTTTAAGCGCAAGTATTAAATCGGCTTCATAATCAATTTTTACACAAGCCATTTTAGTTGTAATGATTTTAGAAATTTCTATTTTACCATCGGCAGGCAATTTATAATCGGCTCCCAAGCTATTACAACCGGTATTTCCGGATATTCTTTGCTCATCATTAAATACAATGTGAGCTTCTTTTTGCGGCACTTGTTTATCAGTAATTGACTTTCCATTGATCATTGTTAATTTCCAGTATTTGTCAAGCAATAAATCCGTATTAGCAATTTTTCTAAGTTCATACATTTCAGCAAGTTCTCCTTTTATTGGTTTTCCACGTTCATTTAATTTTACAATTCTATCATTTTTAAAAGTGTATTGATGATATGAAGGATCTTCATTTTCGCCAAGTAATTGAATCACATTATACTTTTGATTGTATTCATATGTACCGCGAGTTGCAAACTCTTTATCCTCATCAATATAAGCCTGATATATTTGATATAAACCATCTTCGGCCAATTGAATTTCGGTATCAATTCCGGCGCAAGTAGCACAAGGTAAAACCCCATGATAAGTTCCGGCAATATCCGCCATGCTCACTTCAGTTTCAGTTACTGATTTGGTTTTTCCGGTTTCTTTTTCGGTTTTACATGCCACAAAAAGCACAAAGATTGCTGTTAGAATTATTAATTGATTTTTCATTTCCATGGTTTTAATTTATGTCTTTATAAAAATCACACTCACACAAAGATAACAATTTTTATTTAGAGAATACGGCTTGTAAAATAACCGATTTTTCAGGACACTCACAAGAGTGCAAATTTTGGCAGCCGGAAATTGAAAAAACCGCTGCGGTAAACAGCGGTTTTTTGGGGGTTTTTTAACATTAAATTTTACTTAACGACAATATTTTCGCTGGAAATAACAGTATCATTTTCGAGATAATAAACAGTGTAATGTCCCTGTGAAAGACCGGAAACTTGTACTGTTTGTGCGCCAGATTCTGTAAAAGTTTGTGTAAATACCGGTTGTGAATACACATTGCTAATTCTTACGCTACTACCTTCTGTGCAATCAGAAATTTCAAGGGTGAAATTACCATTGTTGGGATTTGGCACAATATGAATTTCAGGTGCTGTGGATGTTTCCTCTGCACTTTCATCGGTTTCCAAATTGTCAGAAAGGCTTTCTAAGGTATTTTCATAGTCCGTATTGCAGATTGCAGTTTTCCTATTTTGGAACTAAGAATACAACAAAGTGGGGATGCGATTAATCGCATCCCTACTTTGCTGTACCTCCATAATTTTATCGTTTTGACCACTGCCCTGCAACACAATGGATGCTCCGCTACCACAGGTAATGTTCTGAGTATTGTCATCTCCGGGATTACTGAATTTGATGTAGCCGCCGGTGAAGGTGAAAACAATATTATCAGCAATATTCAAATTACCCCTTATTTCTAAACAAGACGATGAAGACTCTAAAACAATCTCACCTCCCTCATATTGTAAAAGGGCATTCTCATCAATTATAACTTTTGCATACGAACCAATAACTAGCTTGCTTCCATTCTTCAATGTTAATTTGGAGTTTTCAGTTACAAGTAATTGTCCATAGCTTTCAATTTGTAACTTACTATCTGGATCCAATGTAAAATTTGAGGGATTAATAAAATCCCCATCAGATGTTTGAACATGTGTATTTGGAGTTCCTGATTTATCAATAGTCAACAAAACATCCTCATCAATAATTAAATCACTTTGTTCATCCCCTGAAATATCGGGAAGTATAATATCTCCACACCATCTTTTGTTATAATACAGCTCATAATCATCAAATGCTATTTCCACTAGAATAGCACCTGAGTACAATATCTGATTAGTAATTTCAATTTTCAAACCATTTAAATAATAAGGATTTAGTTTTGCCGTACCAACACTATAATCCGGATTATTTAACACGGGAATAATACCATTAATAGATATCTCATCACCTACTTGAAATGCATCGCTTCTTCTCCCTAAAGTTATTGCCTCTTGATTCCTACCACCAGTTCCTGCATAAGTTAACTCCTCTAGGTTGTTTTCAATTTCATTATGCAATGATCGCGCCTCTAAAGTGCCATAATTGTGATTAAAATCGGTTTCAATTACACCATCTGGGTTTTCTAAATGCAGTTTTTCTACTGTCCCATCCCCGTCTATGTTTTTATAATAATGATAATCATCAAAGTATGAAAAATAAGGATTTATACCTGAAATTGGGTTTTCTTCTGTTCGTTCAAAAGTATAAATTAAATTATTCCACATATACCTGCCATCCGAATAGTCTGAATTATTGGGATTTAACTTTGGATATTCTGATCTCTGATAATCCCAATTACCAACCGCATTTAAAACTTTTATTTCATTTAATAAATCATAAGTTGAAGCATTAACAGAATAACTATTTATATCGTCCTCTAAATCTTCAACATACATATATATACCTTTTTCAAAATCTGGAATAACACTTGTACTCACTTGTGATGAAGGATTTTTACCAGCCCAGGCTTTGAACTCTGTCGATGTCTTTTTTTGATGATTTTCAATCCATAAATAATCATCAGAAAAAGGTATTTTTACTCGAATAGCATCTCCTGTCAAAGCATAATCATACAATCTATAAGAGGCAGAGGTATTCAAATCACTTGGAGCATCAATCTTGGTATTGAATCCCCCAACTTCCAAATCATTCCAACCTAGCATGTATGCTTCCCATGCATTTGTACCTACCATTAAATGGCCACTAGCTGACATCATCCCCCAACCTACAGTTGGGAAATAAAACTTATTGCCTCTAGTTGTATTAGCTCCCATTACATGTGGACAATTATAGACCTCATGGGCAAACTCATGAGGGAAAAACATTACAACATCTTCTGATGACATACCTCCTTTTGTAGAAGTAAATCCTTCTGATATACTAAAGTCTGAATATGATAAATTTGCTAAGGAGGTTACTCCACCACCACTACCACTCCAGTCATCCATTCCATCTTTGGGTTGATTTTGCCAATTCTTATCGTATCTCCAATGTATTATTACGTAATCAACTACCCCATCACCAGAAGCTGGTGTTCCATCAGCATTTACGACACTATTATCAAATTGATAATTAGGGTAATTATCTCTATTATCATAAGGAGCCCAGATATTATCCCAAAACACACCATACTCATCACGAATTTTCTCCAATACTTTTTTATTGCAGCTATACCAGGAGCTACTTACTGTACTTGGATCTATGTTTATTCGAATTGGTTCTCCAAAAGTATTGGAATTCGGATATGGGTCTCTGAAAACATCACCAAGCATAATAAAATCACCTTGTGAAACATCATGATAAAAGCGGGTTAAATTAAACACATTAGCATAAGAAGGATCATTCAATTGAGCAGCATCTGTAAAGAATATCGGATAATCCTCATTATAAATATAATTTGGAACATTTGTATGTAGTCCATTACCATTATCATTCGACCAATGTTGGAAATATTCTGGATCTGTATATACTCCTGGTTGATAAAACCCCGCATAAATTATCATCACTCTAATTGTATCATGTGGAGAAAAATCACGACCATATGGCGCATAAGCTGCTGTTCTTGTTGATGTGTCAGGAGGTGAATAATCTTCCCAATCAATAATTTGTGCCTGTGTTGTTAAAAAAATGCAAAGTAGTAAAAGTAAGTTAATTGTCTTTTTCATAATTCTATAGTTTTAAAATCAAAAATTGCTTGTTATATCTTATGTTATTATTGTCAAGAAACTGTAACATATAATGCCCTGCCATTAAATATGAAATATCAATAATGTGTTGTTTATTCATATCGAGATTAGATTCTAATACATTTTCCCCTTGCATATTAAAGATAATCAAATGACCTTGTTTCGGTTCTTTAAACTGTAAACTTATATGGGATGAGGCAGGGTTTGGAAATACATATAAATCATTTGTAGCCTCAAACTGCTCTTCATTTATAGAGTTAAAATCTCCATCTGCTGAAACCCTCACAATGTATTTCTGACTTTGTTCAACATTCATATAATACTGTAACAAAGCATATCCATAATCCAACTCTTTTACCTGAAAGGAATATTGAACTCCGCTTTCATAGAAAATGTGACCTCCAATTGGTTTTCCTGTATTGATGTCATTAATATAAATGCTGGCATGATCTTCATACATAAAGCGAATTGTACCTGCCAATACTAAATTCCCAGCCTCGTTAATTAAAATGTCGTGTATTGTTCCACCATCTTTTTGTGGGCAAAGTGTATCAAAAGGAAAGAATCTAGTATAATCCAAATCCTTATTCAAAACAAAAACCCCCCAACTGCTATTAGCAGAATCACTATCAATCCCTACACCATAAATTAACTCCCTGTTTATATCATAAAATAAGGATTTAACAATTGACAAGTTGTGATTTTCATATTGTAAAGTGTCAAAGTTAGTATTCAATTTTATAAAGTCACCATCATAAGTCGATAATAAGATGCTTTCGTCTTCAAATTTAACCATAGAGGTATATCTAATCTTCGAGCGAGGTGTAAGAGCTTCAGATTCTAGATTTAAAGTAAATATTTTGTAATCACTTTTGCCATAACCTGTATCAAAACGAACTTGTATATTGTCAAAAAAATAGTCAACAAGAGCAAAATGTCCTAAGGAGAAACTGTCAAAAACAATTTCCTTTACAAGTTCTCCATTTGCATTAAACTGTACTACATATGGGTAATAATCAATTGAGTTATTTGCTTGATGTTGACCAACAAATAAAATGGAACTATCCGGCAACTCAATCATATCATAAATAGAATACCTGTAAGCTGTATCCTGAATTATTGATTTCCACACCAGTTCACCTTGCATGGAAACCTTATATACAAAAATACTATTGTAATCTTTAACAAAAGCTGACACTAAACAATTATCCTTAGTTCTAATTAGTTTTGCAGGATGTGTAGATACTCCGAGTTCATCCATAACATATACCCATGGGTCATTTTGTGCATAGTTTAACAAAGTCACGAAACAAAGTGTGATTAGTAATATTTTTTTCATAGTTTAGTTATATACTGTGGTATCTCCAAATATACCCCAAAACCAAGCAAATAACAAATATATTTCACACTATTTTTTATAAATTATACAAAAGCCCCCCCCTAAATATAGCAATAGTCAATATAAATAGTTAAATTACAAAATATTTTGTTGGCTTAAAATGTAATTTGTGCGATCTGGAGTGCATTTTGTTGGTGTATTGCTTATTATTTC
>JAQIBY010000175.1 GCA_027858835.1 Bacteroidales bacterium
AATATCTTTACCCCGAATGGTGATGGTATGAACGACTTCTTCCAGGTGAAAGCCCAAACACTACAAAGTTTCCAAGGAATCATTGTAAACCGTTGGGGTCGCACTGTTTTCGAATGGACAGATTATGAAAACATGGAAGCAGGTTGGCATGGCAAACTTGCAGGTGGTGGCGATGCTGCTCCAGGTGTGTATTATTACATCATCAAAGCAGTTGGTATGGACGGCGTTGAATACGATTTAACAGGACCATTCCATTTGATAATAGAGAAATAAACTATAATTTAATTATAAGTGAAAAAGGATTAAGTAAGCAGCTTAATCCTTTTTCATTTAATACCAACCTAAGTTTGTAAAATTAGGCTTAATGGACAAAAAGGAGGCTGTAAACTTCTATAATGCTTGAAAAAACTATTAAAACACCCTTGCAAAACTTAGTAAACTGTTAAGCAATTTGTAAAGCGATATGTTTTTTTGTAATTTCATCAGCAAATTATAAATAAATAAGCTTATGAAACACATAATCCTATCACTTAGCATTCTGTTTGGCATTGCTATTAGTGCATCTGCAGAAAATACAAAACTTCTCCGTTTCCCGGATATTCATGACAATCAAATTGTCTTTTCCTACGCCGGAGATTTATATGTTTCCACTACCGATGGTGGAACTGCTCGCAAAATCACCAATCATGAGGGCTACGAAATGTTTCCGAAATTCTCTCCCGATGGAAGTCAAATAGCATTCACTGCACAATATGACGGAAATACAGAGGTTTATCTTATCCCTGCAAAAGGAGGAGCTCCAAAACGCTTGAGTTTTACTGCTACTCTCGACCGCGATGATATTTCAGACCGTATGGGACCAAATAACATCGTAATGGGATGGACACCAGACGGAAAATATGTCATTATCCGCAGCCGCATGATTTCTTACAATTCCTTTGTCGGACAGTTATTTAAAATTCCTGTTGATGGCGGAATGCATGAACAATTGCCGCTGCCAAGAGGATCTTGGTGCTCATTGAATGAAGACGGATCAGCAATGGTTTACAACCGAGTTTTCCGTGAATTCAGAACCTGGAAATACTACAAAGGCGGAATGGCTGATGATATCTGGCTGCACAATTTTGAAGATCACAGCACAACGCGTCTCTTTAAAAACAATACGCAGGATATTCAACCGATGTGGATTGGCGAAAAAGTCTGTTTTATTTCCGACCGAGACCGCACAATGAATCTGTTTGCTTACGATTTTACCACAAAAACCGTTGAAAAACTCACAGACTTCACGGATTATGACATTAAATTTCCCGGATTTGATAATCAATATATTATTTTTGAACGTGCCGGCGAATTACATACTTACAATATTGCATCCGGAGAGGTAAAAACCATCAACATCCAAATTCAGGAAGATTTCAACAATCGGCGCACTGCATATAAAGATGCTTCCGAAAACATCCGTACCGTTTCGGTTTCTCCTGACGGAAAACGTGTTACTGTCGGTGCAAGAGGTGAAATTTTCAGTCTCCCTGCAAAAGAAGGAATCACTTACCGATTAACAGAAAGCAGCGGCGCTCACGATAGAAATCCGCAATGGAGCCCAGACGGAAAAAATATCGCTTTTTGGTCAGATATGTCCGGTGAATTTGAACTTTATTTACAGGATAAAGACGGCAAAAATCCGCCAATACAATTAACTGAGAATCAAGACACTTACCCTTATGCCTTCCAATGGTCGCCCGATTCGAAAAAAATTGCATGGAGCGATAAAAAACTCCGTTTGAGATACATTAATGTTGAATCGAAAGCAATCACCGAAGTCCATAAATCCAAACTCAGCGAGTTAAGAGATTTCACTTGGTCGCCAGACAACAAATGGATTGCTTTTTCTGACGATGAGGAAAACCGCATGAGCAGAATTTATTTATACAATTTAGCTGACAAATCTAAAACCGCTGTTACAGATCAATGGTATAACTCACATTCACCTGCCTTTGGAACTAATGGGAAGGCATTGTTTTTCGCATCAAAGCGCGATTTTAATCCGATTTACTCAGAAACAGAATGGAATCACGCCTATCGGGATATGCATCGCATTTACTATGTAACCTTAAGCAAAGATGCAAAAGATCCTTTGGCACCAGAAAATGATGAAGTTGATGTGAAATCTAACGAAGAAAATGGAGACAAAGAAAACAAAACAGAAGAAACCGAAGCCGATAAAACGCTAAAAATTGACCTTGACGGGATATCTGAAAGACTTGGAGTTTTACCGGTTCCTGCTGCATCCTATTATGGTTTAGCATCTGCAGACGGGAAATTATATTTTAATCAGTATCAATTCAGAAAAAAATCCGAATTCAAATGTTTTGATTTCAAGAAAAAAGAAGTTGTTGATTTAGAAGAAAGTGTTGGATATGAGCTTGCTGCAAATAAAAAACACATGCTTATCCGTAAAGGAGGAAAATATTATGTGATTGATCTGCCATCCGGAAAACTCAATCTTGAAAATGCAATTGACATGTCAAATATGAAAATCTGGGTCAATCTTCAAGAAGAATGGGCACAAATTTACAATGAAGCATGGCGTCAAATGCGCGATTTCTTTTACGATCCCAACATGCACGGCTTGAATTGGAAAGCCATGAATGAAAAATACGCTGCCCTCCTGCCCTATGTCAACCACAGAAATGACCTGACCTATTTAATCGGAGAATTAATTGGAGAATTAAACGTTGGTCATGCATACATCAACGGCGGAGACCGCGAACAACTCGACAAAATTTACACCGGACTGCTAGGCGCACAGTTTGAGAAAGACAAAAGCGGCTATTTTAAAATTACTAAAATCCTTAACGGCCAAAACTGGAATAAAGCCTATGTTTCTCCGCTGACCCGCATTGGAATGGATGTTGAAGCCGGAGATTACATCGTTGCAATCAACGGAAAATCGACAAAAGATGCAGATAATTTGCACGAATTATTGCTAGGCAAAGCTGGACAAAAACTATTTGTAAGTGTCAATTCAAAAGCAAGTGAGAAAGATGCCGAAACTTATATTGTAGAGCCTATTAAAAACGAAGAAAAACTATACTACCACAAATGGGTACAAGGCAATATCGACAAAGTTACCAAAGCAACAAACGGACGCGTGGGATACATTCATATTCCTGATATGGGACCGGAAGGTCTAAATGAATTTGTGAAATATTTTTATCCACAATTAAGCAAAGAAGCCCTAATCATTGACGACCGTGGAAACGGTGGAGGAAATGTATCTCCAATGCTAATTGAACGATTGCGCAGGGAATTATCCATGTGGGGACAAAGCAGAAATGTTGACATCCCGGGAACCCGCCCACGTGGAATGCATGTAGGTCCGAAGGTATTGCTCGTAAATCAGTATTCAGCTTCTGATGGTGATTTATTCCCATACCAATTCCGCAAACACAATCTAGGTAAAATTATCGGGGTTCGCACCTGGGGCGGCGTAGTCGGAATTCGCGGCAGTTTGCCCTTCATTGACGGGGCAGATATGAGAAAACCGGAATTTGCCCATTTTGCTGCTGATGGTTCAAAATTTATTATCGAAGGACATGGTGTAGAGCCGGATATCGAGGTCATTAACGACCCATGGAAAGAGTTTAATGGTGAGGATGAACAATTGAATAAAGCCATTGAAGTTATTCTAAAAGAGCTTGAAGAAAACCCGGTTAAAGTTCCTGACACTCCTGATTTTCCGAATAAAGCAGAGTAAAAAAATAAAAATAATACAAATATAAACAGTGGGGATGCGATTCATCGCATCCCCACTGTTTATATTATATCCCTAGTATTTATTATTCTCTATAAGTCGGTATAATCTTTCCCATAACAATGGTTCCGATTAATCCGACTGCTACAACAGTTAATCGAACCGATAGATTTTCAATAAAGAACAAATTTGAAACAGTAATCATAACCCACATTAAGACAATCGAATACACTTTTTGTCGAATGCTCATCCCTCTTCTTTCTCTGTAGTTTTTGATGTATTTCCCAACATAGCGATTTGCGATTAGCTTATTGTACAATCGCTCTGAGCCGCGAATATACATTGCAGCCGTCAGTAGAAGAAACGGGGTAGTGGGCAAGCCGGGAATAAAAATTCCGAGAATGCCGAGAAACAAAAAAACTGTACCTAAAATAACAAACAACAGTTTCAGCATGTGGCAAAAGTAAATAAAAGCAAGTAATAATATCAAAAAGAAATAAAAAACACAAATTCTTTCACTGCATAAAACCTTAAAATTCCTGCAAATTGCAGCAATCTCCAATCAGGATTTGAAATCAATAAAAATTCTGAAAACATTCACTTAAATTGATTTCAAAAAAACATGATATAACAATGTCTTAAAAATATGTTAAAAGCTAGTTTTAAAGAAACTTATCTTCCTGTTTTTATTATTTTGTTGAACTATGAAAGCAAACAATTATACAATAAAACAGACATCATTATTTTTATTAATTATACTAAGTATTTTTAGCACCAAAACCTTTGCAGAAAAGACAATCCCAACAGAAGCCCGTAATCATACCATTTCAGGTCAGATTTACGATGCACAGAGTCGGCAACCCATGGCATACGCGACAGTGAGTATTCATCAAGCTTCAGACAGCAGTCTTATCAATGGAACGGTAACTGATAACTCAGGGGTTTTCAATGTTTCGGTGCAAAACCCCGGAAAATACATCGTAAAAGCATCCTACATCGGCTTTGAAACAATTTTCCAAGACATTGAAATTCAAAAAAATGAGAAGCAAAAAGACTTGGGGAGACTTCATCTGAAACCTGCTGCCAATATGATGGAAGAAGTTACTGTTGAAGGGAATAAGTACGCAATGGATTATCAAATTGACAAAAAAGTCATACATGTTTCCCGACAACATGCGAGTTTGTCCGGGACCGCAGTAGATGCCTTGCAATATGCGCCCTCTATTCAGGTAGATATTGAAGGGAATGTCTCCTTACGAGGAAACAGTAATTTCACCGTGCTCATCGACGGAAAACCTTCTGTACTGACAGCAACCGAAGCATTGGAACAAATCCCTGCAAGCTCGGTAAAAGACATTGAGATTATTACAAATCCATCAGCAAAATATGATCCTGAAGGAACTGCCGGAATTATTAATATCATCACAAAAAAACGAAGTTTAAACGGACTGAGCGGATTAGCTCATGCAAATATTGGACTTGATAATAAATACGGTGCCGATATTTTATTAAACTACAAAACAGATTATTTCAGTTTTTTTATCAGTGGTGATTATAATCAGCGCACATACCCGGGCAGCATGGAAAAAGATTCACGTTTTTACGGAGACACAAGCTATTATTTACTGTCAAGCGGTGAGCGCGAACGCCAACGTGAACGATACAGTTTTCGCGGGGGTATTGAATGGTTTCCGGATGAAAAACAAACAATTAGCCTGAATGGTCGTTACGGAAGCAGAAAATCCGACAGAATTTCAAGCACAGAATTTACTGAGTGGAACTCCGCAAATCCTGAAAAATACGAATATACAAGTGAGGAGACAGGAAATCGAGGCGGTGATTTCTATTCGCTCGAAGCCAATTACATTTATCAGGTAAATCCGAAACATCAGTTTGATGCGCAATTAATGGCTTACAGCCGCGAAGGTGAAGATGTTTCTATCAACAGGCTGTTAACTCAAAGCGGAAGTATTCAAAATGCACAAAAATCAATGGAATCAGGTCCGTCCACCGGATTCCGGTATCGTCTTAATTACAAACGACCATTTAGTAAAGCGTTTAATATCGAAGCAGGATTTCAAGGCAGATATCGCGATTCAAAAGAAGACAATGAAGTACATCTTTTTGACACTGTTAGTCAGGAATATATCCTACAAGAAAACTTCAGTCATAACGTAAAATATTTAAGAAATATTCATGCGGGATACGGACTGGTTCGCGGAGAATTTAAGGACTTCGGATATCAACTCGGATTGCGCTCTGAATATACCTATCGTGATATTCAATTAACGGATATCGGCGATCAATTTACTATCGACCGTTGGGATTTCTTTCCGACAACACACTTTTCATACAGCATAAATGAAACTAATCAAGTGATGGCAAGTTATACCCGACGTATCGACAGACCACACGGATGGTATTTAGAACCATTTATTACATGGCAAAATGCGTACAGTGTTCGTCGTGGAAATCCTGATTTACAACCAGAATACATCAATGCCTTTGAAGTTGCCTATCAAAAAGAATTCGGAAAACATGCCGTATCCGCCGAACTGTTTTATCGCACTACAGAAAACAATATTGAAAGAATTCAGCGAGTTTATCGTGAAAACATTGTCATGAATACGTTTGAGAATGTTGGGAAAGATATTTCCGTCGGAATAGAATTGATGATAAATGTTGAGCTTTTAAAATGGTGGGAAGCAGATATTACTGCAAGTTTTTACGATTATCGTGTAATTGGCTCTTTGGACGATGTCGAATTTGATAAACATAGTCTTACCTATAATGTACGGATGAATAATTCCTTCAGGATATGGGAAAACACCACAATCCAACTCAATCCAGCCTATAACGGTCCTGAAGTTGAACCACAAGAACGAGAATCGGCATACTGGGACATTGATGGAGCGATTCAGCAAAGCTTTTTCAACAAAAAGCTTAAGGCGACACTACAAGTCAGAGATATTTTCGGAACAGCCAAATATGAGTCGTTTACTGAAGGTGCAGATTTTTATGAATACACGCTATATCAACACAAAACGCCAATTGTAATTCTGAACCTCAGTTACACTATTAATAATTTTAAAAACAACGATGCTCCTATCGATGCACTCGACATGGGAGGCGAAGGGTGATAGAAAGTTTTTGAGACAAGATGTTTTTACTGGCAAATTTCGAAAATACAAGCAGCAATTGATCTCTTTAATATTGTTTCCTAAATGCTAAAGAAATTTTTAGTAAATTTGTAACAAATGAGAAACTTATGTTAACAAAATCAAGTTTAAAAAAACAAATAGATAAATTCCCTGAACGGTTTACAATTGATGAGCTCATCGATCGACTAATTCTATTGGAAAAGATTGAAACAGGAGAAAAACAATCTACAAATAAAGAAACCATTTCTGAACAAGCCTTGGATGATGAAATTGAAAAATGGTTCAAATAAACTGGACATATCAGGCCAAAGATGATTTAAAAAGTATCGTTAATTACATTACAAAAGATTCCTAACGATATGCGCGATTACAGGCTGAGAGAATAAAAATGCGAACCCATAGTTTAAAAACACAGCCTAGAATTGGAAAAATCGTACAAGAGATAAATAAACCTAATATTAGAGAGCTTGTTTTCGGGAATTATAGAATAATATATCTAATTGTATCCTCAAAACAAATTGATATTCTGACAATTCACCACTCAGCAAAAGATTTAACAAGGCGAAAAATCAAATAAATTTCATTCAAAGACTTTCTACCCTATATTACTGAATTAATGTTGCTCCTATTGATGCACTCGACATGGGAGGCGAAGGGTGATAGAAATCCTTAAAGATTTTCTCATTGTTTATTTACCAACTCAATCGTTTATTTTTGAATTATAAACGGTTGCGTATAAAAATAATCGGCACCCAATTTCACTTGCATATAATAGTTCCCGTTTTTCAGATAATCCGGTAAATTAACACGCCATTCATTATAATCGGGAGCGGCAAAAAATTCCTGTTTATGGACTAAAACACCTTGTGCAGTATAAATCATAACAGGCAGAGGGGCTTCAACATGATGCTCATTAATAAATGTGAGCTTGATATAATCCGTTGCCGGATTTGGGAAAATTGTAATCTCTTTATGGTCATACTTACAATAAATGGCAACAATTTCAAAATCCTCACGTGTACCGTCGTAATCAGATTGAGCTAATTTGTAATATGTGTCATGAGTAGTCGGTTCTACATCATGAAACGTGTAATTTTCAACTGTTCTTGAATTTCCGGCACCTTCAACCTGAGCAATTTTCTCCCAGTTTTTTCCGTCAAGGCTTCGATACACAGTAAAATAATCATTATTTTCCTCTGAACTTGTACTCCATTTTATGTCCACACCATTATCCTGTCCGCATTCGGGATTAAAATACAGCAACTCAATCGGCAGGGTTCCGCCGGAAAAACTGCCGTACTCCCGATTATAAAGGGCACTCACCTCTTCCTCTGTCATTAAATCAGAACAAAATCTAAAATTATCAAGTACTCCGGTGAAATAATCAGCCGCTTGTCCTGAGTTTCCGGGAGCTTCCGGAGCTTCAGCGCCAAATATAACATCATCAAAATCCGGTTCCCAATTGATATTTTTCAGATCCAGCGGATTTCCTGCAGGAGTACCATCTATATAGATTTGCATAATCTCATCGTCTATACTCCATGTCATCAAAACATGATGCCAAAGCTTATCACCGGCTGCCATGGGGCTCGCTAAATTATTCAAATCAATTTCTACTTGCCTACTTTGATCCAAAAACGTAAAAATCAGTTGCTGCCCGTGTGTATCGTGATTTAAAAATTCAATTTTAAGATTTTTATTTCCGTGACTGTCCCAAGCATGAAAAATAGTTTGGGGGGCTTCAGGTTCCTCGATGCTAATCCAAAATGAGACAGTAGCAGACTGATTTGCCCGCTGAGAAAAATCATTCTCAATAGACTCAAAATCCAGATAATGTCCTTGCCCGTCGAAATATAATGCATGAGACTCCTCTGCAAACTGAACTGCACCACCGAATAGCTCCGCTTGGTACATTCCGGAAGAATCGTAAATGATTTGATTTTGATTTTCACTGAAATCCCATAAAATTAATTCACAATCCGGCGTTTCAGATTCAGGACATTCTCCTGTTTGATTCCAATATCTTGAACTAATATCCGGTTTGTGATTTTTTGACCACCATTTTTTCAACACATATTGAAAGCCATTATAAAACACTTCATCATATTTTGAGTAAACGACATCCGACTCCCATGCGTCAAAATCGCCACAAACAGGTTCAGTATAAGCATAACACTGCTTTAACTGAGTCCAGTATTGGTTATATTCCGGCTTTTCCGGCGGATGATTTTCTGACCACCACTCGCCGACTGCCATTTCACACAATTGACCTTTACGGGTTACCAATAATTGATGTCCTCCATCCTGCCTGTTATAATCTTGATAAGAATCCCACTCCACTGCGTAATTGCATAAATCAAAAGGCACTCCACATGGCACAATCTCATCCCAACGGGCACTGACACCGGGTTCGTTTCCTTGTGTACTCCAAACTGCATCCGCTAAACGATACAAAATCTCACTATGCACGACATAAATCTGTTCACCGCCGTCATTTCGCTGATATAAAGTTTCCGAATTCCATTGAGAGTAATTCGTACAATCAACATCTTGGGCTGAAAGACTCACATAAAAGAAAGAAATAATCAAAATCAATACATATCGTTTCATAGCTTTTCATTTAGTAATATAATAGGTAAAACTAAACAAGTCATTAGGATAAACCACGGATAAAAAGACCTAAATTCCTTAGGTAAAATGACGTATAAAGGATAATGCAAACTGTCTATGGGAGAATTCTAATTTCAGGCGCAATGGACAAAATGATTGGTTTTTTTTGTTTGTACACAGCCAGTATTTTAGTTATATTTGCAAAAAGGCAATGAAATGGGTACTTATACTGTAAATATTAATGAGAGAACAAAAACCGGCAAAAATCTGGTTGCATTACTGCGTTCTTTAAAAGGCGTTGTTAACATGTCAAAAGGAACAGCCATTGACGAATCAATACTAGATGCAAACACTGGTAATACCCAAAAAGCTAAAAATGCAAAAGACTTGATTAGTAAATGTCTTGATTAATGTATTCCATTGAATTTAC
>JAQIBY010000062.1 GCA_027858835.1 Bacteroidales bacterium
ACCCAAATATAGCTTGTCCCAGAAGGCAAATCATAAGCCAAAGAACTAAATGTTACAGTTCCACTCGAAAAACTTTGTGCACTTCCTAATAAGTTGTCGGTTGCAAATGTAGTAGAACTCGTTCTGTAAAGTTTCACTCCATTTGTTGCAATATCAGTATCTGATGTATTATTTGATGCGACTTCAATGGAGTTTAGATTAAGTGTCCCTGTTGAACCTGTCACATCAAAATCAAGTCTTAGAATTTCTTTATTACTTGCCCCTGGTGCTACATCATCTGTAGATGCCTGATTATATGTGATTGTATTTAGAGCTTTAGGAGTACCAGCACTTTCAAACAATTCAAAGAGCATATCAATACTGGTATTCGAATCGACATTACTCCAAGTCCCGGATGTTTCTCGTTGTTTCATGTTTCCGATGATTGGATCACCATTATCAAATCCACAATAATACCAGTCATTATCCAATGAGGAGCGCACTACAATCCAATACACGGAAGACTGAGTTAAAGAAGGTTCAGACGAAAATGTGAAGGAAGTCCATGTAAAATCAGAAACACCAGACAAAGAAACGGAATTTGTAGCTCCATTCGTAATGAGAGAACCAGGATCACCTGAATTGTCAGACCATATCTCCACCCATACAGTAGTATTGTCTCCAGAATATTCATACATAAAAAGATTTATGCTGGACAGAGACCAATTACCACCAGCAGTAAAAGACTGTGCAATATTTCGATATACAGCCCCACTACTTTCATAACCATATTCATAGCCATCAGGTGAACCTCCATTACTATTACCATCAGTAATTGAGATAACTTGAGCATAGCTATTACTTAATAGCATAAATAATATGATGCTCAAAATGCCTTTACAAAGCATCCTAAATATTACAATCGACCGATCCATAACACCTCCTTTTAATTAATATTAATTACTTACTCAACCACAAAAGAAAAATCTCGACGCAGAATCGTATCAGAATAAATTATTTGAGATAACTGCTGATACTTTTGAGGATTATATTTAATCCACATAGCCCGAGCTTTTAAAAAGGTGCGTTTGTCTTCAACAGGATTCTCGATACTAAAAGGTTGAGGAAAAAATGGATGCTCAACATACCACATTTCCAATTCCCTCTCAAATTCTGAACTTACTTGCAGCTTCAATTTATCTGACTGTCGTCTTTGGTTAATTATCTCAATTGGATAATAATAGCCATCAGCAATGTAATTCTTCATTGCTGCCGGATGAATATCTCGAGTTTGACTTTTATCCGGGAAATCTGGATCAAAAAATTTCGTTAACTCTAAACATGACTTTTGATTTACCGCTTCTTGCGATAATACAAAGATAGGACTGATTAGTATCAGTAATAAAATTACGATATTTTTCATAACTTTTTCTGTTTTTACTCCACTTTAGTATACGCAAAAAAACCACGAAGTGACAAATATTATACTTTCACCAACAATGCAACTGCTTTAATAACACAACCCACCTATTAATCAACCAACCAATCAAAACACTATGCTTTAATAACTAAGCATAAACTCAACACAAAAAAAAGAAGGCTCTCAAATGAAAGCCTTCTCAATACAATTATATACATCTTACAAATCTAAAACACTTACATTTTAATTAGCTTTTGTGTTATCACTGAATCATCATAAATTAGATTAATAGAATATGTTCCGGGAACCACATTTGACAATTCTGAGATGCGATATTTCAATCTGCCTTCAGGAATTTTTGCTTCAAACACAAGATTTCCGAGCATATCATTCACACGCAATCTAACGACTTGCCTTGTCGGAACATCAAACATAATAAACACCTCCTCTTTAAACGGATTCGGCACAATGTTAAATGATCCCGGATTTCGATTGCAATTTACAAACACAACGTCAGATTGTGTTGTATTTCCGTCATAGTCCGTTTGTTTAAGTCGGTAATACAACTTATCCGCGCCGGGTTTTTCATCAACAAAGGAATACTCAATCATTTGATTAGAATTCCCTTGCCCTTGGATATTTGCAATTTCAGTAAAGCTTTCACCGTCATAACTGCGATCCAAGGTAAAATAATCATTATTCAGTTCAGTGGCAGTCAGCCATGAGAGGATGACATTTTCCTCACGACAATTTGCGTAAAAATCAAGCAGTTCGATCGGTAAAACTGTATTATCCTTACCAACACCAAATTCAGAGAAGGCTGAAATACCGCTACGTTTAGCAAAACCGTCATTTACAAGACGCCCGGCAGCACCGTCAGCAGGAATACTACCTGCCGTTTCACCAAGCCAATCACCTGCATCAATTGATCCGCTTGGTCGTTTCAATACAGCAAACTGATTATCTATCAAACCTGTGAAGCCATTCCCAATCGGATTTCCATCAATATCATAGCCTTGTCCGTCATCAAAATACAAACTAACATCATAAGTTCCACCACTTGGGACTGCATCAGGAACAATATTCCAGATTCCTTCTGAGGCAACTTCCTGATATGTCATCGTATTATCCACAGCAAGACTGGTATTCAAACTTCCGGAATTTGAAAAGCTTGATAAAAACTCAGCATCAAGATAGTTAATACCTGTTAAGCTATTATTCGTCAATTTAGCACGACGATATGCTGTAGCAGTACCTACCGGGAAGTCATAATCCCCAGCATTAGTTGCGATATAACGTCTTAATGTCCCATTAACATAGGAATTTGTATTTCCTGCAGTAACAGCTAACGGACTTGTATTTGCAACTTCTACTCGGTATGTCCCGGTTTCAATAATTCCCTGAGTAAATGTTAAAATACCGTCTCCACCTAAAAGCATATCATTATTTAACAATACTCCGGTACCGGAATTATTCATGCTTACACTATTTAAAATCAGTGTACCGCCTGGGTTGTATGATTGCAAAGAGGCTCCATTGAAAATCAACTTTCCGCTTGTTCCAACATTAGTAAATGTATTAGCGAAGGGAATAAAATTACCACCAATTGTAATGTTTCTACCGTTTGTATTAATAATACTAGTTGAATTTGCTGTGCTGAGATTTCCAGCAATTTCAATATCCTGCATAAAAGTCACGCTTCCTCCAGCTTTTGCCACACTCAAATTTCCAAGTGCATTCGCGCCTGTTAAGCTTCCGTTAATCTCATGCGAATTGCTGGTGTGATTCATTAAAATTGTCGATGTCGGATCGGCATTCAACGAACCGGTATTATTGAAATTCTCGCAAACATTCAAGGAATAGGCTGCATCGATTGTAAGGCTTGCACCGGATTCAATGGTAATATTAGCACATTCTGCGCCAACACCAGAAATAACCGGCTGATTGGTTGGTCCATTCACTACAATTGCATCTACCCCACAAGATGGAATAATACAACCACCCCAATTAATCGGGTCAAACCAGTCGGTACTTGCTCCTCCTGACCAAGTTACCTGTTCAGGATTATCATATACTGCAGGAGAAGAATATAAATCAAGCATGAATCCAGTATTATTTCCGGACCAGTTCCAAATCAACAAATAATACGTATCGCCGGCTGTTGCAGAAACTTCTGAGCAGAATGGGTCACCACCTGCATCCTCACTTGTTTCAGTAGCTGTACTGCTTAATCCGGTAGTTCCCGAAGTTCCAGAGAAATTACATCTTGTTGGTGATAATGTATTGTTCGCAATTTGATCACAGGCACTGGCGTTTCCTGTCACATCAACCAAAGCCCAGTCATAATCTGTGGTACTTAGGTTCGGGATAATTTCAAAAGTTAAATTACCCGTAGTTTCCACATCAATCTGATACCAAACGGTATTATTTTGTGTCCCAAATGAGAAACAGCCATATGGTGTTGTATAATCACAGGTTGATCCTGCACCTACAAAACCCGGATCACCAACAACAGTTTGCTGGGCGCACACAAGGGTTGCACTTGAACAATCTTGTTGCGGAATCGTTGGCCAATCATCTGTACCGTCAATTAGCTGCAGATCAAAACTCCCGGTTAAATCATATTCACCATCCACACGGATATAATATATATTTCCGGATATTAAGCCGGTTAATTCCAAATCAGAGAACTCTTCAGTTCCCGAACAGGTTCCGGTAGCATCTTCATTACAAGCATTACTCAACAAACTCAAGTTTGCGCAAACTCCCTGATAAACAGCAATCTGAGTACCAGTCAATGTTCCCAGTATGGTACGTATTTTCACTGAACCTGAGGCCGGCGCTTCAAACGAATACCATACCGTATTTAAGCTACCTGTTGTCCAACAAGAGGCGGCAGTGGGTTCATCAACGCCTGAAGCGCAAGCATTATTTCCTGATTGGATTCCTCCGATTTCAATTGGAATTGCATCGCAAGGCAAATCTCCAGGAACCCCGATAGGATCCGGTGTAGAAATGTTAATGGTAAACGGATTACAATCTGGTGAAGCATATGAATCAATCACCAAATAATACGTAACATCTGCCTCAACACTAACACAAAGCGATTCATTTCCTGCTGATGACTGGCTATAACCCATACAAGAACCTCCCTGCCCTGACATCGGACAATCGTCATAAAGCATGATTCCTGTATATGTGCCAGTAGAAGTTAAATCAATAGTTACCAAACCATCGGCTGTTGGTGTAAATGAATACACAACATCTTCACCAGTATAATATGATGTACTTCCGCACACAGTTGCGTTGCTACTTGTGATATCATCAACTGCACCACAAGTTGTAGAAGTTTCACTAAAAGGCAATGAAGCAATTGCTGTGTGTCCAGTTCCAAGTCCTGTACATGGATATATTATCGTAACAGTAACATCCTCAGCATATTGGCAGCCTCCTCCGTCATTTCCTGTTACGGCATAGGTGGTGGTTGTATTTGGCGAAGCAGTAACCGTGGCTCCGGTGCTTGTATTTAATCCCGTTGCCGGACTCCAGGAATATGTATAAGCTGTAGTACTTGAAGCTGTCAAATCCACAGAGTTTCCATCTAAAAATGTTGTTGGTCCATTTGGGGTAATTATAATTGGATCTGCTGTATGGATAACTTCAACAGGTTCACGAGCTGAAATACATCCTGAAGTTATACCCAGATTATAAAAATAATAATTTGTGGTACTGCTTGAATCCCACCAACCACCAGTAACGCTTAATGCACCACTTGGTGAATCATAAGGAAATGTAACTGTAAAGTCTCTGTACAAATCAGTAATTCCCGAATAACTGCGCAAAACAAGTTTGTAATTTGTTCCAACACTTACACCAAAATCGAGAGTTAAGGTAAGTGCAGATCCATCACCACTTGAAATATTTATTGTTCCAGAGTTAGCAATTTCATTTCCTGCATCATTTAGCAATGCAATGGTAACCGTACCTGTTCCAACCGGATAGATATCCACGGTCTCCAAAGTAAAGTCTTCAGACGCGTCAAAGACAATTCCGATTTCATCACTTGAGCCTAAAAACCCGCCACCTGATGCATTTGCAAGCATACCACCATATTCTGTACCACCTCCAGCACCTTCCGCGGCCACATAAAAAGTAGCATCTCCATTAAAACTAGCGATAAAAGGAGAACCTGATCCAATCGGAGATCCACCAGTCGGCTGATCATACCATGTAATGGTTCCACTCCCTGTTGCAGTTAGACTAGCAGAATTATCACAAGTAGTAACTGGAGAATTAGTTCCAGTTATGCCAATATCTAAGGTTGTAAAACTGTAATTTCCGCAGCTTGTATTGGTTCCTGCCACATTATAAGGCAGTACTTTCCAGTAAAATTGCGTATTTCCGTCAAGATTGGATAATTCATAAGAAGTGACATTACCAATATCCAGTCCGTCAATTAATTCATTTGCGGCGGCTGAAGTTCCCACATAAAGCTTAAAGCCGTCAGCCGAAAAACCTGTAACAGCAGTAGTCCAACTCAACATAACAGAACCGGGACATACATCTATCTCTGTATTTGCCGGAGTATTAAGTGTCGGGCAATCAGGAAGGGTTATCGGCACACAGGAAATATCGGCTTCCCAACCGGTATTAATACCAGAACCATCTGAATTAAAATAAAACGTCAAGTATGCTCCGGAAGATGTAAGCGTTCCAGGACTTGTGGTTCCATCATAAGTTCCAATTACAGGATAGGTATCATCAGGTCCATCATATATTGTTAATTCGTCATAAGAAGCTTCCGTTGCAAAAGACGTAAAATCAAACTCCAGCGCAGATCCAGGTGTAGCAGACTGGAAGGTTTTTGTGTAATCTTCATCACTCCCATAATCACCGCTTACACTGCCTGAATCATAAAACACACCAGTACAAGTACTCACGGTATTTGGATCTGACATCAAAAACACATTTAATATTTGACGCTCACCTGTAGGTGCTGTCTCGGTTGGAGTTTCGGCAGATCCATCGACAGTGATGGAGGTACATTCTGCATCCACAAAATCATTTAATGTAGCACTGCTATTAATATCGTATATAAGCCAAAAGTAATTGGTTCCTTCAGCAAGCGCTTGTGATCCCGTAATGCTGAAATTTCCTATCGGATTAGCTTCATTTGCACCAAACTGCGTACCTGTTCCAAACGTTGCGGTCGTACCAGTATAATAAAGTTTTGCATTCAGGATATCCGTCCCCGGACTGGTGGATCCATTTGTGTTGAGATCAAATTGTGTAATATCCAAAGGACTGGTCGGATCTGTTGTAACCACTTCAATACAAATAATCTCCTGATTAACCGAGCCACGATTAACCGGGTTGATATTATTCTGTGTTACGGTTGAAGAAGTATAAACCATATAAGGTGGCGCAGTCGTAAAGCTGTATGGCCCCGACCAAATGCTTTGCTCCCCACCGCAATCGGCTCTGACATAAAAATCATAATCCGTTGAACCGGTTAATCCAGTAAGTGTATATGGATTGTTTGTCACTCCTGAAATAGTTGTGCCTGTCCCCTGGGTAAAACCAGAAGCACCGTATTCAATATCCCATTGAGTTGCAGAACCAGATTCGGTCCAAGTTAAATCTGCTTCTGTTGGAATTGTTGAACTAGCTGTTAAAGCTGAAGGTGCTGGGCATGTTATGACTTTTATTTCAATGTCATCAATTGCTATTGGAGGCTGTGCCCCTGAGGACCCATCATTTCTCCAAGTAAAAACGAGTCTCCAAATATTGTCTTCGTAGGTTGTTGCATCAAGTTGAATATTTTCAGTTATCCAACTACCTTGTAAGTTATAATTAGTAGCACCGATTTGACCGGAGGCTAATTCTGTTCCAGCCGTTGGTATTGTTGAAGGTGCTATCATAAAAACTCTCATTCTATCATAAGCAGTTCCTTCTCCTTGTCCCTTCCACTTAAACTGAAGATTGAATGGGTTAGAAGAAACAGGAAACTCAATATCCCTGTATAGATGCACAACGGTTGTTTCTACAATATCATAGGCATTATTTGTTCCTCCATCATTTGATATGTAAGCAGAGCTTGAACCGCTTGCTGCAGTTGCGGTACCAATTTCCCACAAATTTATTTCTGACCCATTAACAACAGACCAACCAGTTGGCCATGATTCAAAATCTTCAGTATATGTTAATGTACCGGGCACCTGTGTAGTTGTAAAAGCATATGGTCCTATCCAAATGGAATAATCCCCGCCGCCACAATCAGCACGAACGTAAAACTCATAATCAATAGTTTCAGAAAGACCTGTATAGGTATATGGATTAGTCACACCTGATTGTGTCGGTGTTCCTGTGGGTGTAAAGCCGGATGCACCTAATTCAATATCCCATAGTGATGCACCTGCATTATCTGTCCATGAAAGCTCCGCTTGAGTGGCTGTGATACTTCCTGCTGACAAAGCGGTTGGATCAGGACACGAAGAAGGGGTGGAAAAAGAATACGGTCCTACCCACTCAGAATAATCTCCGCCTCCACAATCAGCCCGTACGTAATATTCATAATCAGTAAGTTCAGAAAGCCCCGTGTATGTATATGGATTAGTCACACCGAATTGTGTCGGTGTTCCTGTGGGTGAAAAGCCGGATGTACCTAATTCAATATCCCATAGTGATGCACCTGCATTATCTGTCCATGAAAGATCAGCTTGGGTGGCTGTTATTGAAGATGCAGACAAATTTGTTGGGCTTGGACATGAAGGGGTTATAGAAACAGCAACATCATCAACATAAATACCCAGCTGATTGGCAATACTGTATGCATGCCAGCCAAAATAATAAGTATCTGTCGAAGATGGCGTAAAATCGACAGTTACTGTCTGAAAAGTCTCATGGTTAAAAGAAGCATCATCAAATAATTCAACCGTCATACTTCCAGAAGATTGTCCTGTACCATAAAAAAGTTCAAGACTTTCATTGTATGAACTGCTTGATGCACGATAAACAAATTCTACTCGATAAGAAATTCCACTTGTCAAACTAAAACCAGGGGAAAATGCCCAATCATCAAGAGCATTTGATCCATCCCAACTTATAAACATTGAATTTGGAGATGAGGAAGCATATGATGATGATGTTTCCCAATCATCATCAGGAGCATTGTTGTCTTCTATTGCCCAACAATTTGGCATATCTGGTGTTGTTACAGCGTCAAAATTTTCACTCCAAGGAAGCGCAGAAATCGCACCACAAGCAGTTGTAAATGAATAAGGGCCAACCCAAGTGGAATAATCTCCACCACCGCAATCGGCACGAACGTAGTATTCATAATCAGTGCTTGCAGATAATCCAGTGTAAGTGTAAGGATTAGTAACTCCGGATTGGGTTGGAGTTCCTGTTGGTGAAAAACCGGATGTTCCTAATTCAATATCCCATAGTGATGCACCTGCATTATCTGTCCATGAAAGCTCCGCTTGTGTACCAAGAATAGAACCAGCAGCTAAGCTTGATGGGTCAGGACAAGATGGAATCGCTTCAATAGTGAAATCATCAATGTATAAGTAATACCCGTCTAAGCCACCGTTCGGTATATGTATGGCAATATAAACAGTCCCACTATATGAACTTAAATCAATTGTAAGTTCTTGGTAAGTAGTATTGTTATACGATGTATTAGCTAATAAAGTTGTTGAGAAGTTTGCGGGAGCATTTCCTGTGGTTGATAATAATACTTCGAAATCATTTGGCTCGCTACTAGATCTTACTCGTTGATAGAACCGAAGTTGTTCATTTCCAGTTAAAACAATTGCAGGGGAAATTAGATAATCATCATTAGATCCTGAATTAAAATCTGTATATATTTGATAAGATTGAGAACCTGAATTCGCATATGTTGATGAAGTTTGGACTGTCCATTCGTCAGAGTCAGAGTTATTATCGTTTACTGACCAACATGAGAGAGTTGTGCTTGTTGATTCAAAATCCTCTGTCCATGGGAAAGATGAGATATTTGCACAGGGACATGCATTAGTGGTCAATGTATACGTACCACTATTTGTACCGCCACTAGTATTCCCTGAAGACAAAGTACAATTTGCTGAAATATTTCCTCCATTAGTAATACCGTTTAAGACAATTGTGAAAGAATTGTTTTTCTTAACTTGTTCAGGGGAACTGAAAGAAATTTGCGTTGCTGTTGCAGTTGCTCCAGTAATAGCGGTGCCGTCAAATGTTCCACCCGTAAAAGTCGAAGCATCGGTTCCTGCAGGAAAAGTGATGACAACATTATTCCCGACATCAATCTGAAGGTCACCATTATTTCCAATACTTTGAGTAAACGTATAAGTTGTAGATATGCAACCTGATAGGTCACCTAAACTGAGTGTGGGAGATCCAAATGTTCCATCTGTTGCAAAAACCACAGTACCAAATATGAGTAATGCAAAAAAGGTGAAAAATAAGTTTCTAAACACTTTAAAAACAATATTATAGTTTTTCATGGCTCTTTACTTTTTAAAATACAATTCATAAAACTCCGCCTTTTCGCGCTCAAATTTTTCTTTTGAGGCCATATCATCACCAAGCAATTTTGGAACTTCGGGATGATGTGCCATCCAATGATTGAATGCATTTCGATACGCTTTTTCCGATTCGGATTTCTCATAATCGGGTGGCGGTGGATAACAAGAAATGTCGTATTTAACAAATTCTGAAAAGGATTTCATTCCCAACACATCAATGAATTCAGGATGATTCTGATACCAAACTTTCAACTGCTTGTTGAAGTTTAAGATATCCGCATCTTTATCACCGGTAGCATTATACTCCGGCAAATCATATACTGCACGGAAATACTCAATTAAATTCCGGGTATAAACCAATTCATCATAATCCGGATTACCGGTTGACTTTTTGACAACAGGAATATCCAATTCACTTACGCGTTTTTCGGTAGATTCATCTGACTGTGCATTTGCAGTATAGTTCAACATACTACACACAACAAAAATAGCTACGGCCGAAATTAGCCTACTCAAATTTACTTTACTCATGGCTCTTTTCACTTGAATTACGTCTGCTAAAATACTGAATTTCCTAATATGCCTGTATGTATTTCCTTACTTTTTGCTGTAGCAAATAACTTAAGCTTATACTATTAAATCTTTAGAGGTCGTTATTTAGCTACATATAATTTGAGCATGTGTTACATTTTTTGTAAAGACCATTCGTTCTATTAAATTATTGAAAATTGTATCCTTATTCTGAGAACGATTAAT
>JAQIBY010000067.1 GCA_027858835.1 Bacteroidales bacterium
CGCTTCTTTCTTCCTTTTTTAATCTCTCTCTCGGCGTTTTTAAAGAACATTATTTTGTGATTGGGAGTGCAAAGAAACGTGCTTTATTTTTAACCACCAAATGTTTTTGTGAAAAAAATTAAAGGTTTTTGAAAGTTTTTTTCCTCTTCGCTATATTTCAACAAGTTATGTTAATAAAAATATTTTTATTATTTTCGATTGTTTTAAAACTGCAATCTATGTATCTTTAACCAAATGAAAAAACGAATCGCCGTGAAACCAAAATGGACATTACTGCTCTTCATTATTATCGTATTTATTCTATATGGTAAAACGATTGGACACCAATTTAATATTGATGATAATTATGTCGTTCACAATCATAAACTTGTTGAAAAGGGAATTAAAGGAATTCCTGAAATATTTACCAGCAGGTACCATAATGAAAGGAATCTGTACTTTGGATACAGACCGCTCACAGTAGCCGTATTTGCAATTGAAACTACAATATTTGGAGAAAATCCACATGTGCATCATTTCATCAATATATTATTGTACGCTTTACTAATCATTGTGCTTTTTCGTTTAATGAAAAAACTATTCCCGGAAATATCGCCTAACTTTTTATTGATTAGCTTGTTGATTTTTACAGTACATCCTATTCATACGGAGGTCGTTTCAAGTTTGAAAAACAGGGAGGAAATTTTCTGCTTCCTGTTTGCAGCATTATCTTGGATGCAAATGCTAAAGTTTTATGACAGCAAAAAATGGACACACTTTGTATTTAGCCTAGCTTTACTCGGGCTCGCTTTTCTTTCAAAAGAAACAGCCGTGATTTTTGTTGCAATTATTCCACTGAGTTTATTCTACTTCAGAACCAAACCAGCACCAGAAACCAACCCATCAAATAAAACGCCCAGATTCCCATGGATTATTTCTCTCCAAATATTTTTGCTTATTTCTATAATTTGGAGCCCTGAATTTATTGATGCGTTTATCAATAGGATCGTTTTAGTTGTTGGTGCAAGTCTCTCTATTATTGCATTATCCTGGTGGATTACAAAATTTAAACAATCTGGGAAGCCAGATATAAAAAATCCATTTTTACTGGGATTCATTGTGTTGTTTGTGGCAGCAATTGTTTCACCATTATTTATGATTTCAATGGGTAAACCGTTAATCACTCTTGCTTTAATTTCAATTATTATTTATACAATCTTACATCAACATCCGAACATTCTTTCTAGTATCAGACTACGAACAAAAACAATCCCGAAATCATATTTTTACCTTGCAGGCATTAGTTTAATAGCCGCCCTGCTCATCGCCTTGCTACATTATATCCCAGACATGATATTGCCGAAGCAAAATGCACCAGTATTCCATTGGCAAAACCCCCTTTTTGAAGACAAAAGCTTTATTACAAAATTTGGTGTTGTATTTTACTCGCTGGGATTTTATTTAAAACTTCTTTTTATCCCTACACCACTACGTTTCTACTATGGTTATGCCGTAATTCCGGATGTGGGATTGGCTAACGTTGTTGTCATTCTTTCTGTGCTTATTCACATTGCCCTTATATATATTATGTACAAGGGGATAAAAAAACGGACTATTTTATCATTTGCAATTGCAATGTATTTCATTGCAATCATGCCTTTTTCAAATATATTTTTCCCATTAACCGGTATTATTGCTGAAAGACTCCTCTTTATCCCTTCTTTTGCATTTGCACTGGCAATCACTCTTGTTATATTTCGAATATCGAAAACAAAAATAAATTCTAAGTTTAAACTGACTAAACAACCGGCCACACTTGCTTTAAGCATGCTTCTCATTATCCCTTTTTCCATTTTAACAATACAAAGGGTTCCCGATTGGGAAAACCGCGAAACATTGTATCAAGCAGACATGCCTAAACTTAAAGCATCTGCAAAAGCCAACAATCTTTATGCAAACCATATGATTGCTAAAGTTTATGAGGGCATGAAACGGGGCGTCCCATTACAGCAAATGGATGAAATTATACAATTATCCATCAAGCATTTTAATCAAACCCTAAGCATTGATAGCACTTATGCGAACTCATATCACAACTTGGGATACATTTACATGATAATAGGACGAGATTACAAAACCGCTGAAACCTATTTCACAAAATGCATACAAGCCGACTCAAGCATTCCTGAAGCATACATGAATCGCGGCGTAAGCAGATACCATCTCGGAAAACTACAGGCAGCAAAAAATGATCTAGAAACAAGTAATGCATTTCGCATGGAATCGGAACTTGGAAAAACATTTTATTACCTAGGGCAGGTTTACGAACAGCTTCACGATACAATTCAAGCAATACAAGCTTATGATTCTGCATTTTATTACAATCCTGATCAAAAACGAATTTTAGAAAAACAAGTGAATCTTGCAAAAGTACAACAAAACTGGAATGATGCTTTGTTTTATCAGGAGAAAATAACACAGTTTGCCAATCCAAAAAATGACGAAGTATGGGTTGATAAAGGGAATTTTGAATTAATGCTTGGTGATACAACCGCAGCGATACGCTCATGGGAAAAAGCATTCCAGATTTTCCCTGGAAATTACAACATTGGAATATCACTTAGTAATTATTATCAGGAAAAAGGAGACACAGAAAAGGCTCTTTATTACAAAGACAAGGCATTAAGACACAAAGTAAATTAAACAAGGCCACAAAACAGTCTAAGAATAAAACCGTACTTTAGTGCACTGATGTTAAGGATAAAACATATCGGAGTTTTACTGCTTGTGCTTGGATTTTTCTCTGGGGCAAAAGCACAAAATCTGGTAAATTATCATATGGAATCGTATCCGGTAATTGACAGTGTCATTCAGCTCAATAATTATCCGGTTATTTTCGGAAGCTTGAGCTTTCTAAACCAAGAGAAAACCTTTAATAATGCGGATTTCAGACTTGATGCCATAAACGGAACAATCCATTGCACAGCACCCGAAGCGTACACAATAATTCATTTATCATACCGAACTTATCGTAATGACATTTCAAAAGTAAGCTCAGGTTTTTTCCCACAAGAAAATGTACTCTCTTTATCGGACAGTAGTAATAATTCGCCATCACAAAAATTTCATCCCAATGATTATAAGCGTAACTCCACAGACAATTCAAGATTAAATGTGCGAGGAAGTATTGCCCGCGGAGTAAATGTCGGGAACAATCAAAATGCCGTATTAAACTCCAATCTGAATATGCAAATTGAGGGCGATTTGGGCGACGGACTCATGGTAAGGGCCTCAATTTCTGACAGGAACATACCAATTCAACCAGATGGAACCAGTCAGCAACTTCAAGATTTTGATCAAGTATTTATTGAAGTATATAATCCGGATTTTAAGCTAACGGCCGGAGATTTCAGTATCAAAGCACCAAAAGGAAAATACCTGAGCTATCAACGGAAAACACAGGGCGCAATGTTGCAATTTAACCCCATGCAATCAAATGAAATTCTGAACATCAAATCAGAATTTGCAGGCGCAGCAGCACGCGGGAAACATCATAGAATGGAATTTATCGGAGAAGAAGGCAACCAAGGCCCATACAAATTAACCGGTGCAAATAACGAAACTTGGATCGTAGTCCTCTCCGGGTCTGAACGGGTTTTTATCGATGGGGAATTATTAACACGCGGACAATCTAAAGATTATATTATCGACTACAATACCGGAGAACTTAGCTTTACCGCTAATCAATTAATCAGTAAAGACTCCCGCATTATTGTTGAATTTGAATATTCCGATAGGAATTATAATCGTTTCATGCTCACAACCAATCATGAAATCAAAACAAAAAATTCAAAATACTTTATTCGCTATTTTTCAGATGCTGATGCAAAAAACCAGCCTGTAGATCAAAATATTGATACAGATAAACGAATTTTTCTATCCGGAATCGGTGACAATCTTGACCAAGCCTTGTTTCCCGCCTTTGACAGCTTAGGATTTGACAACGGACAGGTGCGATATCGAATGATTGACACCACAATAAACGGACAAACTTATGACTCCATCTTTGTCTATTCCGTGAATCCGGCAGAAGCAGTTTATCAGGTAGGCTTTTCTCAAGTTGGACAAAACCAAGGAAATTATATCAAGCAAATGAACTCGGCAAACGGGCGGGTTTATCAATGGACAGCACCTGAAAACGGAATCCCTCAAGGAAATTACGAGCCGGTAACACTTTTGGTAACGCCAAAAAAACAACAAATGCTGACGCTGGGGGGAGAAAATAAAATCAGTAAAAAAACGACAATTTATTATGAATTGGCGCTATCAAACGAAGATATGAACATGTATTCCGATCTCGATTCGCGAGACAACAAAGGACTGGCACTCTCTTCAGGAGTTAATCAAGCAATAATCGAAAAGCAAAACACATTCTTAGGTTTAAATCTAGAATACAACTTTATCGGAAATCATTTTCAAAGCATAGAAAACTTTCGTGAACAAGAATTTAAACGAAATTGGAACCTGAATGATAATTTGCCAAATTTAAACGAGCATCATTCCCGAATCGGTTTTAATTTTAATCAAAAAAACATGTTAAATGCCGAATTAAGCTCATCCGCAATCATCCGACCGAGAACTTACGAAGGATACAGACAAGATTTCAGCAGTCAATTCAAAGACAAGAATTGGGATATTTCCGGACAATTTAACTTGTTGAATACCGAGCGCACATCAGATCAATCACAATTTTTAAAACATAAACTACGCATTGGAAAACATTTTGATGCCATTGCATTTTTCGTAGAAGAAGCTCAGGAATGGAATCAATGGGAAGCGACTGACAGTTTACTTGGAGACAGTTTTCGATTTCAGGAAATAAAAACATGGATTCAACAAGGAGTAAAATCGGAAAATCAATTCAAATTATTTTACAAATACCGAGTGGACGAGCTTCCTTATCAAAATTCATTTTCAGATTTCAGCGAATCCCATGATATTAAAGCCTCCGGAAATCTTGTCACAAACAAACGTTCCCAACTTGATGCTGGCATTGGTTATCGAAAACTCGTTTTACTCAACCACGAAATTCAAACCAATCAAAAAGCCCAAAACAATTTAACAGCGCAATTGCGATACAATCAAAGCGCGTGGAACGGATTTCTAACAACTAGCATATTTTATAAATCGGGAGCAGGCTTGGAACTGAAAAAAGAATTTACCTACATTGAAGTCCCCGCAGGACAAGGAGTTTACACCTGGAGTGATTATAATGGGAATGGCGTTGAAGACTTGGATGAATTTGATATCGCACAATTCACCGATGAAGCAAAATACATCCGAATTTACACACCTGGGACTGAAAGTGTGCAAACCTTTAACAATCAATTCAGCATGAGTGTTCAACTTAAACCCGAGGCACTTTTTACTGAGAAAAACACTGCTTTTCTGCAACGCTTTTACAATCAGTTCAGCTTAAATTTATCAAATAAAAATACTGCTGCCCTATGGTTTGAACAATACACGCCACTTGCCTCATTTCTTGCGGATAGCAGCCTGGTAAACTTAAATAACTCCATTCGAAACACCTTATCATTTAACCGATTCAATCGTTATTTTTCCACAGATGTGATATACCACCAAAATCAATCAAACACTCTCATGATAAACGGTTTAGATGTTCTATTTAATCAGACAACAGAAATCCGAAGCAAAATTCGTTTATTTAAAAACATCCTGCTAGAAACACGAACAGGAATCGGACAAACATCCTACGATTCAGAATTTTTCACTTCGAAAAACTACCTGATAAATTATGAACAAGCCGAAATCAATTTGTCCTACCAACCCGATATGAACATGCGCATCAGCATTTTGGGAAATTTCAAACATAAAGAAAACCAAATCACACCAGTTTTTTCAAGACAAATCAGCCCTGCACTGCAATACCGAAATAACGCCTTTATTAATGGAATGCTTAGTGTCAAAATTGCTTACACTTGGTTGGTTTATAACGGAGAAAACAATTCATCTCTGGCATATCACATGCTGGAAGCCCTGCAACCCGGACACAATATGGTGTATTCCGTGAATTTCCAAAAACGCCTTGCCAACGGATTACAAATTAATCTTAACTATCAGGGACGCAAACCTGCCGATAGCAAATTTATTCACACTGGTGGTGTGCAAATTCGAGCATACTTCTAAAAATTGATATTCGGAACAATAAAAAATAATTTCATTATGCCGGATTAATGTTATTTTTGCATAAATATTAAACATAAGCGTGAACATGAAACGGATTAAAATCAGCGAACTCCTTGAAACAAAAGGACAAAATCAGGAAGTAAAAGCCATGGGTTGGGTAAGAACAAAACGTGGAAGTAAAAATGTTGCATTCCTTGCTCTCAACGATGGTTCAAGCATAAAAAACATTCAGGTCGTCATTGATTTTGATAAAATATCTATTGATTTGCTGGAAAATGTACACAGCGGCGCATCCGTTGCAGTCGTCGGAAAGCTTGTCCCCTCACAAGGAAAAGGACAAAGCGTTGAAATTGAGGCCGACACACTTGAGCTGCTCGGGAAAGCAGATCCTGACAGCTTCCCGATTCAACCGAAAAAACACAGCTTGGAGTTTTTACGGGAAAATGCACATCTCCGTTTCCGGACAAATCTTTTCGGTGCTATTACACGCATTCGTCACGCAATGATTTTTGGCGTTCATAAATTTTTCAATGATAAAGGATTTTACAACATCCATACACCAATCATCACTGCTTCTGATGCAGAAGGTGCAGGTGAAATGTTTCGCGTCACAACCTTAGATTTAAACAATCTGCCACGTAATGAAGCAAAAGAAATCGATTATAAACAGGATTTTTTCGGTCGCAGCAGTCACCTGACTGTTTCCGGACAATTAGAGGCAGAGCTTGCAGCACTTGCAATGGCTGAAGTTTATACTTTCGGCCCAACATTCCGCGCTGAAAATTCAAACACCGTTCGCCACCTTGCCGAATTTTGGATGATTGAACCCGAAATGGCATTTTATGATATCCATGATGACATGGATCTCGCGGAAGAAATGCTGCAATATTTGGTGAAATATGCTCTGGACAATTGCAAAGATGATCTCGAGTTTTTACATGAAAGACGCACTAAAGAAAACTCACAAAAACCACAAAATGAAAGAGATGCTCTCGAACTCATCGACCGACTGAATTTTGTGGTTGAAAATAAATTCGTACGCTTGACTTACACTGAGGCAATCGATATTTTGAAAAACTCCAAACCCAATAAGAAAAAACAATTCCAATATCCGGTTGAAGGATGGGGAACCGATTTGCAAAGCGAGCACGAACGCTATCTTGTTGAAAAACATTTCAAAAAACCTGTTATCCTTATTGATTATCCGAAAGACATTAAAGCATTTTACATGAAACTTAATGATGACGATAAAACAGTCAGAGCAATGGATGTTTTATTTCCGCAAATCGGAGAAATCATCGGAGGTTCACAGCGCGAAGAGAATCTTGAAAAGCTTCAAAAACGCATGAGCGAGATGAATATCCCCGAAGATGAAATGTGGTGGTATATGGACACTCGAAAATTCGGAACCGTTCCACACAGTGGCTTTGGGCTTGGCTTTGAGAGACTTATGCTTTTCGTAACCGGAATGTCAAACATCCGTGACGTGATTCCTTTTCCACGCACACCAAAAAATGCTGAGTTTTAAGATATTTTATGTATCTTTAGAAGGAACAATATATACGCATATGCTTAACCAAAGATTACAACAAAGATTGCAACAAAAGTTGTCGCCGCAGCAAATTCAAATGATTAAGCTGCTGGAATTACCCAGTTTACAACTTGAGCAGCGCGTAAAAAAAGAACTGGAAGAAAACCCAGCCCTCGAAGAAGGCACAGAACAAGATGAAACAGATGCGCAAGAAGAATCACAAGAAAATGACGAACAAGATGAATTTTCACTGGAGGATTACATCTCCGACGACGATACTCCTGACTACAGACTGACCACAAATAATTATTCAAAAGACGACGAGCCAAAACATGCCCCCGTAAGTAACGGACAATCATTTCTTGATTTACTGACCGAACAACTTCAGCTCAAAAGCATCAAACAGGAAACTTTTCTCTTGGCAAAATATCTACTAGGCAGTTTAGATGTTGATGGCTACCTACGTCGCAACCTTGAAGACATCGTGGATGATTTGGCTTTTTCGCAAAATATTCAAGTTGAGATTGAACAACTTGAAACTGCATTACATGCCATTCAAAGCCTTGACCCTCCTGGAGTTGGCGCACAAAATCTTCAGGAATGCCTGTTAATTCAGCTCAATCGAAAAGATAATCAGACCGATAATGTAAAACTCGCATATCGCATCCTCGATGAACATTTCGAATCGTTTACGAAAAAGCATTATGAACGCATCATCACAAAACTCAAAATCACAAAAGATGAACTTAAAGATGCACTGGATATCATTGTAAAACTCAATCCCAAACCGGGAGCATCGGCTTCTGAAAATGTTTCAATGCAAACCATAATTCCCGATTTCGTTGTCAATATTAAAGACGGAAATATCGAATTGAGTCTGACTTCAAGAAATGCACCCGAACTTCATGTCAGCAGAAATTATGCCGATATGCTGACAACATATCAACATCAAAAAGAAAGAACTAAGCAAGATAAAGAAGCCGTTCTCTTTGTAAAACAAAAGCTAGATGCCGCAAAATGGTTTATCGAAGCAATTAAACAACGGCAAAACACGCTTATTGTTACCATGCAGGCAATTATAAATTATCAAGAAAAATTTTTCTTGGAAGGTGATGAAGCTCTGCTGAAACCCATGATATTAAAAGACATTGCAGATGCTACAAATCTTGATATTTCAACAATTTCACGGGTTGCAAACAGTAAATACGTGCAAACACCTTATGGAAATTACTTGTTGAAATATTTCTTTTCAGAAAGCATGCAAAAAGAAGACGGAGAAGAGGTTTCGACAAGACAAATTAAACAGATTCTCATGCAACTTATTGAGCGTGAAGATAAGAAAAAACCGCTGACCGATGAAAAATTAGCAAGTTTGCTGAAAGAGCAAGGATTTTTAATTGCCCGAAGAACCGTTGCAAAATACCGTGAACAACTAAATATCCCTGTCGGGAGATTGCGTAAAGAGCTTTAAACTTATGAATTCTGCCAAAATACTTAAGCCAATTACTTGGCTTTTTCATCCCTTGCTAATTCCAATGCTCGCAAGCCTACTGATTTTCTCCAGCGGACATTACCTGCAATTCATTGACACACAAATCATACGACTCATTTTACTGATTGTCTTTACGCTAAGTATTGTTTTACCCGCTTTGATCATTCCGCTGTTTTACCTTCAGGCAATTATCCCCGATCTTAAAATGCAAACAAAAAAATCACGCATCATTGCACTGACAATCACTTTATCTGCATATGTCCTCGGATTAATACTAATGCAACGATACGCTTTCCCGATTATCATTATCAATCTGTTTTATGCACTAATCCTAAATCTGATTTTATTAATTGCTGCACAATTTTTTATAAAACTAAATTTCCATGCCGCCGCCTGGGGAAGTATAATTGGATTGATTATTTTTCTAAGCGTTTTTTTTGGACTGGAAATGAGAGGCTTGCTAACGATCACTCTTCTCATTAGCGGAATTACAGGCAGTATTTTACTCATCCTGAAAACCTGCAAACCAAAAGAACTCTATCCTGCATACTTACTCGGGATATTTGGCATGATGATTAGTATGTTTGCATTCTATGCAATATAAATGGCATTGATTAATCCTAACTTCAGTTAGGTAATCTGCCAATGAAATATTATTTTTACAAAAAAAACAACATGAATATTCTCGTTTTAGGCTCAGGCGGACGCGAACATGCAATTGCCTGGAAAATTGCACAATCCCCAAAATGTAATCAGCTTTTTATTGCTCCAGGAAATGCAGGGACAGAAACAATTGGGAAAAATATTCTCATTAAACCGACAGACTTTGACGCAATTAAAATACTATGCATAGCAAATAACATTCAACTTGTTATCGTTGGCCCGGAAGACCCACTAGTAAACGGAATTGTTGATTTCTTTCAGCATGATGCCAAACTGAAAAACATTTCAATTATCGGTCCGGATAAACTTTCTGCACAACTTGAAGGCAGCAAGCAATTTGCAAAAGAATTCATGAAGAAATATGAAATCCCTACTGCCGGATATTTTTCTGCAACTCAAGAAAATCTACAGGAAGCCAATACCTTTCTCGACAAGCAAAATCCACCCTTTGTGCTTAAAGCAGATGGGCTTGCAGCCGGAAAAGGTGTTTTAATTATTGAAGACCGTAACGAAGCCAAAACATCTTTAAAAGAAATGTTGGCCGGAAAATTCGGAGATGCATCAAAAACCGTTGTCATTGAGCAATTCCTTGATGGGATTGAGCTTTCAGTTTTTGCACTAACCGACGGAAAGTCGTATTTAAAACTTCCCGAAGCCAAAGATTATAAACGCATAGGCGAAAAAGACACCGGACTTAACACAGGCGGAATGGGCTCAGTTTCACCGGTTCCCTTTGCGGATGATAAATTCATGAGTAAAATTGAAAATAAAATCATCAAACCAACAATCCGCGGAATTGAAAATGAAGGAATGAACTACAAAGGCTTTGTGTTTTTTGGATTAATTAAAGTGCAAGACGAACCCTATGTGATTGAATATAATGTTAGAATGGGTGACCCTGAAACAGAGTCAGTAATCCCTCGCATTAAATCCGATTTAACCGACCTTCTGATTGCAACTGCAAATCAATCCCTTGATACGCTTTCCATTGAAATTGACAAGCGAACTGCTGCCACAGTAATGCTGGTTTCTGGAGGCTATCCTGAAGCCTATGAAAAAGGGAAACCAATTTCCGGGTTAGAAAACACAGAAAACAGCTTAATTTTTCATGCCGGCACAAAATCAGAAAATCAACAGATTTTAACGGCAGGCGGACGTGTAATTGCCGTAACTTCACTTGCTGATAACATAAAAAAAGCACTCACATTATCATATCAAGCTGCAGAAACAATTGGGTTTGACAAAAAATATTATCGTAAAGACATTGGCTTTGATTTATAAATTATGAAACGGGAACTCGGCATTTCAAAAAACAAACCAATTGTATTGGCATCACTAATCCTTGTGTCTCTGATAATCATTGGTTTGCAGTTTGCATTTCCCGATAATAACCAAATATATAATGTTGATTCAATAAGAATTGCAAATTTCAGGATGGACGGCATACCAGTCTCACAGCCATGGTTCGTTTTGGCTGCCATTCCTTTTGTATTTATCAATTTATTTTTGGCATACCACATAAACAGCCAATTCAATATAATAAGTAATGCATATTATTTCCCTTCATGGCTTTATCTAATCATCAGCTTTAATGATTATCGCCTATTTCATCTTTCTGCAGAACTCATCAGCTCAAGTTTACTCTTATTAAGCATCTTTATGTTGCTACTGATAAATCAATCCTCAAAAAAACACAGCAAATTATTTCTGGCAGGATTCTTTCTTGCAGCAGCAAGCCTCTTCTTACCGCAAACCCTTCTATATATACCACTGATTTTCTTTGGCTTAATGGTTTTCAACCAACTTAATTTACGAAACAGCCTGAATTTCATAATTGGAATGCTAAGTGTCTATTTTTTACTCTTTGCTTGGAGTTTTTTAACGGACAATTTAACGCTCTGGCATCAACACTTTGTGTTCAATCAAGTATTTAGCGGATTACTAATCCCTAAGTTCACGAGTCTGTTTCCAGATTTTCTATTAGCATTTTTAAGCATCGCCGGATTGATTTTTCTTTCGCTAAATTCAGGGTTTTTAAAGGTTAGTAAAAGAAAGCACTTGACATTTTTTGTCGGGTTTCTCATATTCGGGACTTTTGCTTACATCATGGACGGATTTTGCCTTTACAACCGCTTCTTCCTAGCTTTACCCATGGCATACATTTTTATTAATTATCTCATAAACACCAAAGCACGATTTCTGCCAAGAACTATAACCTGGATAATTTTTATCTTTTTCATAATCTCACAAACACTTTCTGTTTTCAGCAGTTTATCAGGCAATGCCTAATTCATAAAATAAAAAAAACAATACCACGTTTATGCTCTAAAGATTTACAAAGTGAATATATACAATCGAAAACGCCGTTGGAAGCTCTTATTATTTTTTGTGGCCATTATCATTGGTGCCGGCTCACTGTTTTACACCAATTTTTTAATGAAAAAACTTTCTGACGAAGAAAGAAAACGTGTCGAACTCTGGGCTAAAGCAAATGAAGAAATTCAAAAGTCAAAACCCGATCAGGATGTTTCATTTATTTTTCATGTTCTGTTGAGCAACAATACAATTCCGGTAATACTGGCAAGCCCAGAAGACAGCATCATTTCCTACAGAAATCTGGATTCCTTAAAAATGAAAAATCCGCAATTCAGGCAAAATATGCTTGAGGATATGAAAAAAAATAATGCTCCGATTGAAATTGAATTACTGAATGAGAAACGGAATTTAATTTACTTTAACGATTCCACTATATTAAACCAATTGTACTATTATCCATTTATCCAACTGGCAATTATTTCGCTTTTCATTCTCGTCTCTTATTTGGCATTCAGCACATCACGCAAATCAGAACAAAACCACGTATGGTTGGGAATGTCAAAAGAAACTGCACATCAACTAGGAACACCCATTTCATCACTCATGGGCTGGGTAGAAGTATTAAAACTTGAAAACCCAGAAAACCCAAGCATTGCAGAAATCGAAAAAGATGTTAACCGACTTGAACGAGTTGCAGAACGCTTTTCTAAAATCGGCTCGGCTCCGGCGCTTAAAAAAGAACAGATACAAGTTGCTTTAAAATCTGCACTTGATTACATTCAAAACAGAAGCTCCAAAAAAGTTCAATTTGATATCAATATAAAAATTGACAATCCGATTGAAATTCCATTAAGCCTGAATCTATTTGAATGGGTTATCGAAAACATTTGCCGCAATGCCATTGATGCAATGAACGGTGAAGGGAAAATCACTGTCAATTTAATTGAATTAGAAAACCAAATCATGATAGACATCAGTGATACCGGCAAAGGCATTTCAAAATCTAAACATAAAACAGTTTTCCAACCCGGATATACCACAAAACAAAGAGGCTGGGGCCTGGGATTATCTTTGAGCGAACGAATTATCGAAGAATATCACAACGGTCGAATTTACATTAAACAATCCGACCCAAAAACCGGCACAACATTCCGGATTCTCCTGAACAAATAAAGCAATTTCAGAGATTATTACGATTTTTTTGAAAATCTTATGTCTGTTAGCAAGTTATTTTATAAGTTTGCACACAATTTTTATTTAGGTGAAAAGTGAAGATTTAACATATCAGATTCAGCATTCAGAATTAGAGAATGGCGAGCATCAGTTTGATTTTCAAGTTGATGACAAACTATTCTTGCGCTTTGAAAATGAAGAAATTCGGAATGTAAGACTAAAACTCACTGCAAAAATTACGCGGAAATCTGACGATTTCTTGCTTTTTTTGGATGCAGATGGTGATTTTGAGATGCAATGTGACAGATGTCTAGACTTTTTTTCACAGCATGTGGATTTGCATCATGAAGTTGTGATAAAACTTGATGAAACAACAAATTTTGACACGGATGAAGACTTTGTGACCTTGGACAGAAATGATAATTATCTTGACATAGCCTATTTCATTTACGAAATGACAATGCTTTCTCTACCAATCCGAAGAGTTCATCCTGAAGATGAAAGCGGGGAATCCGGGTGCAATCCCGAGATAATCAAATTTATCACCGGAGAATCACATATCACAGAGGAAGATGCAGAAGTTTTGGATGCAGCGGAATCTGATGAAAATTGGAAAAAGAAATTAAAAAATTTATATAACAATTAAATACGGGAAAAATGGCACATCCGAAGAGAAAACAATCGAAAACAAGAAGAGACAAACGCAGAACGCATTATAAAGCGCAAGCGGCTACTATGGCAACTTGTCAAAATTGCGGCGCAACAATTCGTTATCACCATGTTTGCCCAGAATGCGGACATTATAAGGGAATGTTAGCAATAGACAAAGACGCAGAGCTTAAATAGGCTTTGATGAGGATTGGCCTCGACATAATGGGTGGCGATTTTGCCCCAGATGCATGCATCGATGGGGCAATTATGGCACTCGACAAAATGGACACAGACGATAAAATCGTTCTGATTGGTTCAAAATCAATGATTCTGGATAAACTTTCAAAGCGAAAGTGTAATCCGGAAGCATTTGTTATTGTTGATACACCTGAAGTCATCCAAATGAACGACCACCCCTCAAAAGCGTTTCAACAGAAACAAAACTCAAGTCTGGTACAGGGGTATAAACTCCTTCGAAGCAAAGAAATTGACGGATTTGCAAGTGCAGGAAATACCGGCGCAATGATGGTCGGTGCAATGCAGGCAATCAAGCCAATTTCAGGGGTTTTGAGACCGGCAATTGCCAGTTTTGTCCCGACAACAAACGGGAAACATAATATACTGCTGGATGTTGGATTAAACCCTGATAGTAAACCCGATGTTTTGTATCAGTACGGAATCTTAGGTTCAATTTTTTATCAATTCATTTTTGGTGTGAAAAACCCAAAAATCAGTTTGCTAAATATTGGAAAAGAAGAGGGAAAAGGCAACCTTATTTCTAAATCAGCTTTTGAGTTGATGAAGGATAGCCCAGATTTTAATTTTGCCGGAAATATTGAAGGGCACGAGCTTTTTGACACCGAAATTACCGATGTCATTGTAACAGATGGGTTTGTTGGAAACATTTTGCTAAAACAAACCGAATCATTTTATGCCCTGCTAAAAAACCGTGGCGTTGAAGACGAGTATTTTGAACGCTTCAATTACGAAATCTACGGCGGAACACCTATCCTCGGCATTAACGAAAATGTAGTAATTGGTCATGGGATAAGCAATGCCCGTGCAATTTCAAATATGATTCTGCAAACCAAAAAAATGGTAAGTGCAAAAT
Source organism: Bacteroidales bacterium (assembly GCA_027858835.1). Lineage (GTDB taxonomy): Bacteria > Bacteroidota > Bacteroidia > Bacteroidales > ML635J-15 > JAQIBY01. Next base: position 15,124 of record JAQIBY010000067.1, read on the forward strand.
TGTCTTTACGAATTAAAGATTTTTTTAGTTATGAGTAAGTATAATGCAATCATTACCGGCGTCGGTGGATACGTCCCTGACTACATTATGACAAATCAGGAATTAGCTCAAAAAGTTGAAACAACTGATGAGTGGATAATGACCCGTATTGGAATTAAAGAACGCCGTATCCTCAAAGAAGAAAATGAGGGCACCTCGTTTATGGGAGCAAAAGCAGTTCTACAATTGCTCGAAAAAACCAATACTAATCCAGACGATGTTGATATGCTGATTTGCGGAATTGTAACTCCTGACATGCAATTTCCAGCAACAGCAAATATTATTTCTGATAAAACAGGAATTAAAAATGCCTTCGGATTTGACCTCAACGCGGGATGCTCAAGCTTTTTATATGCACTAAATACAGCATCTAAATACGTTGAATCCGGAACTCATAAAAAAGTGATTGTGGTTGGAGCAGATAAAATGTCTTCAATTACTGATTATACAGATCGTGCTACTTGCCCGATTTTTGGTGACGGTGCTGCAGCAGTTCTTTTGGAACCGTCCGAAGATAAAGAGATAGGGATTATCGATACAACAATGCAAGTTGATGGCTCCGGTCGTAAACATTTGCATCAGTTAGCCGGTGGCTCACAAAAACCTTCTTCTTTTGAAACCGTGCTAAATCGCGAACACTTTATTTATCAAGAAGGACAACCCGTTTTTAAAGCAGCGGTTTCTAAAATGGCCGATGTTTCTGTTGATATGATGAAAAAACATGACATCAAACCCGACAAGTTAAACTGGTTTGTTCCCCATCAGGCAAACATGCGAATCATTGAAGCAACAGCAAAACGAATGGGAATATCAAAAGATATCGTCATGATTAATATTCACAAATTTGGAAATACAACCTCGGCAACCATCCCACTCTTACTATGGGAATGGGAAGACAAACTCAAAAAAGGTGATCAGGTTATTATTGCCACTTTTGGTGCCGGATTTGCATGGGGAGCCACCTACCTAAAATGGGCATATAACGCGAAATAATTTAAGGGGACTCCTATTAATTCTTTCGCATCAAGATTTTCAGCGTTTTTCATAGCAATGAAAATTTTTAAAGCACTCTCGGGATAATGCAATAAAAGTTGAAGCAGTATGTGAGAAACTCTGAAAACCCTACGGGAACAAATATAATAAACAATCTGACTGCGTTAAAGGTTGAAAAATAAGATTTCAACCTTTTTTTATATGAGCGTATCTTTTTGCAGAGTTTTACTATTTTTGTCAATTAAGCAAAAAAACATGTACGAATACATTAAAGGAAAAATAACAGACTTGAATCCATCCTTTGCCGTTCTTGAAAATCAGGGAATTGGATATTTTTTACACATCTCCGTAAACACATTTACTGAATTGAAAGACGGACAAGAAGCCTTGTTTTGGATTCATCATGCAGTTCGTGAAGACGCTGAACAATTATTCGGGTTTACTACAAAAAAAGAACGCGAATTATTCAGATTGCTAATCACCGTTACCGGTGTGGGTGCAAATACCGCAAGAATGATGCTCTCAACAATGAGTCCCGACCAGATTACAAGTGCAATTCAACAAGATGATGTCATTACGCTGAAAAGCATAAAAGGCATTGGAGCCAAAACGGCACAACGAATTATTATTGACCTTAGAGATAAGATCAGTGATAAAATCCTTGACGAGGCAAATATTTTAAGCCCCATAGGCAATACAATTCAAAACGAAGCGTTTGAAGCATTAGCTATGCTTGGATTTGGCAAAAAACAAATTGAAAATGCCCTGAAAAAAGTCATAGCTAAAAACCCGGATGTTTCTGTGGAAGAACTAGTTAAATTAGCATTAAAGCAATTGTAATCGTAAAAACAGGGCGTGAAGAAAAATCAAAAATATCTCCTGTATTTTTTGCTCATTCTTGCATTTGCAGGTACGGTTTCCGCATCTGAAAATCAAAATGCGGCACCAAATTTTGATTTCCCCCAAGCGCAAAATGATACAACACCTGATAATGATACGATAGAAATTCAGGACGTTGACTTACCCTATGAATTCGATGGAGATAGCAACAACCCAAATGACAATCAGGATAACTCCCCTCTTTACGGCTCTGACCCATCAAACATCGAAACAAAAGTTGTTTACGACCCAAAAACCGGAAGTTATGTTTTCCGAAGAGTCCTTGGTGATAGTACAGATATCCAAACGCCATATTCCATGTCAATGGATGATTACATTAATTACGATTTTGAAAAAGGAATGCAGGAATATTGGAGGCAACGGTACAAAAACTCCAGTTTCGAAACGCAATCCAGTTTAATTCCAAAACTTGAAGTTGGAGGAGAAGCCTTTGACCGTATCTTCGGAAGTAACACCATTGACATTAAACCACAAGGCTCAGCAGAACTTCGGTTTGGAATCAACATTTCAACGGTTAAAAATCCAAGTTTGCCGGTAAAAATGCAACGCCAAACAATTTTCGATTTTGAAGAAAAAATCCAAATGAATGTGGTCGGACAAATTGGTGACAAAATGAAACTCAATATCCAATACGATACTGAAGCCGCATTTGACTTTGAAAACTCCGTTAAAATCGAATATACGGGTCATGAAGATGAAATTATTCAGAAAATTGAAGCCGGAAATGTTTCCCTCCCATTAACCGGATCCCTAATTCAAGGAAGCCAATCACTTTTCGGATTCAAAACTGAGCTAAAATTTGGACGCCTTACAATGACGAGTATCTTCTCCCAACAAAAAGGAGAAACATCAACAATCACCGTTGAAGGAGGAGCACAACTCCAAGAATTTGAAATTGATGCCGACGAATATGAAGCAAGCAAACACTTTTTCCTTGCCCACTATTTTAAAGAAAATTATGATCGTGCACTTGCAAATCTGCCGGTAATTAATTCCGGAATAAACATTACCCGCATTGAAGTTTGGGTAACAAATACTACCGGAAATTTTGAAAATGCCAGAAATATCATTGCATTTCCTGACCTCGGAGAAAGTAACAACAACGACATACAATCCGACTACGTAAACACAGGGTTAACCATTACCAGAGTTCCTAGCGATTCTGCAAACATCCTCTTAAATATCGACCAAGAACCGGGAATTCGGGATATCAATCAAGCCAGCTCAATCTTAATGGAGTTTGGAATGTCAGGCGGTGTAGATTTTGAGAAAATTGAATCGGCAAGGATGCTGAACCCTAACGAATACACTTTTCACCCCCAACTTGGTTATATTTCACTAAATTCCAGATTATCATCAGATCAAGTGATGACCGTTGCTTATGAATACACCATGAACGGTAAAGCACATCGGGTTGGGGAATTTGCAAATAGCGGAGTTTCTGCTCCAGATGCACTTATTCTAAAAGTTATTAAAGGAACCTCATTAACCCCAAAATTAAAAACATGGGACCTGATGATGAAAAACATTTATGCCATTGGTGCATATCAGGTAAATAACGAGGATTTTGTGCTTGATGTCATGTACAGAAATGACAAAACAGGAACCGCAATTAATTATATCCCTGCAGGAGCAATTGATTCGGAAATTCTCTTACGGGTCATGAACCTTGACAACCTAAACACACAACTTGACCCATACCCTGACGGACAATTTGACTTTATTAACAACATTACTATTATTCCGCAAAACGGACGGGTGATTTTCCCGGTGAGGGAACCTTTTGGTTCACATCTGCGCGAGGAAATTATTGGTGGTGTCATGGATAATGAAGATATCGCCGAACAATATGTTTTTCAAGAATTATACGACTCCACGCAAAGTACTGCACGCCAAATTGCTGAAAAAAACAAATTCTATCTGACAGGACATTACAAATCAAGTAGCGGATCAGAAATAAGTCTTAATGCAATCAATATCCCGGAAGGGTCAATTGTTGTTACAGCAGGCGGGATGCAACTTCAGGAAAATGCAGATTACACTGTTGACTACAATCTCGGCAGGGTGAAAATCATCAACGAAGGGATTCTGGAATCCGGAACACCGATTAATATCTCACTTGAAAGCAATTCATTATTCAATATCCAAACAAAAACGCTAGTCGGAACTCACTTGAACTATGAAATCAGTAAAGATTTTAATCTTGGAGCAACCATACTTAACTTAACAGAACGCCCGCTTACACAAAAAGTTAGCTTCGGCGACGACCCGATTTCAAATACAATTTGGGGCGTAAATGGTTCATATCGCAGCGAATTGCCTTGGTTAACAAAAGCAGTTGACTGGCTTCCGTTTATAGAAACAAAAGAAAAATCGTCAATTACCGTTACCGGTGAATTTGCACACTTAATACCAGGAATTTCAAAAGCAATTGAAGATGGCGGAAGTGCATATATTGATGATTTTGAAGGCAGTGAAACCAGCATGGATATAAAAATGTTCAATGCCTGGAGCATCTCAAGTACACCGAGCGGACAAGAAAACCTTTTCCCTGAAGCAAATTTAATAAATAATGATCTCGAATACGGATACAACCGTGCTAAGCTTGCATGGTACGTGGTTGACCCGCTTTTCCATCGCTCCAACAGCCCGGTTTCACTTGAGCAACAATCTAGCCACTACGTACGTGAGGTGCAGGAAAAAGAAATTTTCCCGAATAAAGATTCTGAGACAGGAAACATTCCTACCACATTGGCTGTTCTCAACTTAGCTTATTATCCAAACCTAAAAGGTCCTTACAATTATGACATTAATGATTTGAATGCGGATGGAACGCTAAAATTTCCCGAGAAACGCTGGGGCGGAATCATGCGAGCACTTAACACCAATGACTTTGAAGAAGCAAATATTGAATACATCGAATTTTGGATGATGGATCCCTTTGTTGAAGATGAAAACAATCTGGGTGGAGATTTATACTTTAACTTGGGAAATGTTTCTGAAGATGTGCTTAAAGACGGAAGAAAATCATTTGAAAATGGACTGCCGACTCCAACCACTGACAATCCGGTTGACACAACAATCTGGGGACTTGTTCCATTAATCCAATCATTAACAAATGCATTCGACAACGAACCAGAATCACGTGAAGCACAGGATGTTGGTCTGGATGGGCTCAGCGATGAACTGGAACGAAGTTTCTTTAGCACAGGCGGAATGCACTCCTATTTAGATTTATTAGAAAGCACTTTAGGCACAGATTCACCAGCCTACCTAAATGCACTTGAAGATCCTTCGAATGACAATTATAGATATTTCCGTGGCGATGAATATGACGAACAAGACCTCGGTATTTTGGAGCGCTATATGTATTACAACGGACTTGATGGAAACAGCCCGGTCACAGATAACGCAGCCTATTCATCATCAGCCAGAACTATTCCCGACGTGGAAGACATCAACCGTGACAACACGCTCAGTGAAAACGAAGCCTATTTCCAGTACAGAATTAGTATTCGTCCTGAAGATCTCGAAGTTGGGAAAAATTTCATCACTGATAAAACAGAATATACTGCACAGTTCTCGAATGATGAACAAAGCAAAGTAACATGGTATCAATTTAAAATTCCGATTAGCAATTACGATAAAAAAGTTGGTGCAATTGAAGATTTTAAATCCATTCGCTTCATGCGCCTCTTTTTAACAAATTTTACCGACCCAACCATTATGCGTTTTGGAACCATGGATTTGGTTCGTAGTGAATGGCGGAAATATGATAACTCCTTTATTCAACCCGGAGAATATATCCCAGATGAGATTGCACAAACTCCCTTTGAAGTTACAGCGGTAAATATTGAAGAAAACGCATATAAGGAACCTGTTAATTATGTTTTGCCTCCGGACATTGACCGCGTAACTGACCCAACAAACCCACAACTTAGACAGCTAAACGAACAGGCAATGGTACTGAAAGTTACCGAATTGGTGGACGGAGACGCTCGTGCAGTGTATAAAAACATCAATATGGATATCCGGAAATACCGGAAATTAAAAATGTATGTTCATGCTGAAGAGATTGAAGGCTACCCTATTGATGATGATGAACTCCGATTATTTATCCGACTTGGATCCGATTATCAAAACAATTATTACGAATACGAAATACCGCTAAAGCTCACACCTTATGGCAATTATGTTAATAAAGATTATGAAGACCAAGTAATTGTTTGGCCAATTGAAAACAATGTAGAGCTTGATTTTGATTTGTTACAATTAGTAAAACAAAATCGAAATGATGCAATGCGCGGAACCGGCACCGGAGTCACCTTGACAAGACTATACTCCATGGCTGACGGTGATAGAAATGTCAGCGTAATGGGTAATCCGAATTTAAGTAATGTGAGAACCATTATGATTGGAGTTCGAAATCCCAAAAAACAAACTGCAAACGATTATGATGACGGATTACCGAAATCTGCAGAAATTTGGGTGAATGAATTACGACTAACCGACTTTGATCAAAAAGGCGGTTGGGCTGCAAATGCAAGAATGACGACTCGATTGGCTGACTTTGGTTCAGTAACCGTTACAGGAGAAACCTCAAAACCCGGTTTCGGCGCAATCAATCAAAAAGTTAATGAACGCCAAAAAGAAGAAATTAATTCATATAACATTACATCAAACTTTGAGCTTGGGAAATTCTTTCCCCAAAAATCAGGCGTTCGAATCCCGATGTATGTCGGATATTCAGAATCTGTCAGTAATCCAGAATACAATCCTTTAGATCCGGATATCCCATTTAAAGTTGCGCTAAACGACCCTAACCGAACAGTTGAAGAAAAAGATTCGTTGCGATATATCGCACAAGATTATACGCAAAGGAAAAGCATAAACTTCACAAATGTGAAGGTGAATAAAATGAAAGGAAAGCCTCAGGTTTATGATCTCGCAAACTGGTCGGCATCTTACTCCTACAACGAAACATTCCGAAGAAATGTCAACACACAGTTCAATACAAACAAAGACATATCTGGGTCATTGGCCTATAACTATAACGCAACACCAAAAAATGTGCAGCCATTCAAATCTGTGAAGTTTTTTAACAATCCTGCATTTAAGTTATTGCAAGATTTCAATTTTTACTATCTCCCATCGCAATTAAGTTTCAGAACAAACTTAGTGCGTACTTACAATGAAACTCAACTTAGAAATGTAAGTAATCCGTATGTAAAAATTCCTTTGAATGTCAACAAAAACTTCTTTTGGGTACGACAATACGATTTCAAATACAATTTTTCACGAAGCTTAAAATTTGATTTTTCGGCATCTAACAACGCCAGAATTGACGAGCCACAAGGGCGCATGTGGGAAGACGACCCATATTATGAACAAAAACGTGACACAATTTGGGATAATCTCCGTGAATTCGGTCGTAATACACATTACAATCACCGATTTAATGTGAATTACCAAATTCCAATCAACAAATTTCCATTATTAAAATGGGTATCTGCCAATGCACGATATAACGGGAACTACGACTGGATTGCCAGCCCAATCACAGCAGATACTACAATCAATCTGGGAAATACAATTCAAAATTCAAACACCGTCTCGTTGAGCTCACAATTTAACATGCTGACATTATACAACAGTGTCAATTACCTAAAAGAAGTCAATCAAAAATACAAAGGCAGAAGCCGAAGAAACCGAAAACCGAAAAAAGAAACTGTCACTTACGAGGAAGCCGAAGTCCGTTTACGCAAAGATAAACGGAAACGCATTGTGCATAAACTGAAAACTGAAGAAATAACCATTCAAGCCACAGCATCTGATGGAAAAATAATTGAAGGAGAGCTGGAAATTGTCAATGACAAAACCATTTATTTTACACCAAGCGAAGACAGTGATAATGCACTCATAAAAGTCACCGGAGTGCGGGAAGAAAAAGAAAGCATTGCAAAAATTATTTTCGATAATACCTTGGCGATTGCCATGAGTACAAAAAATATAAATGTCTCTTACTCTGGCACCAACGGATCTCAATTACCCGGATTCCTACCCGAATCGAAAATACTAGGGATGACAAATTACCAAGGTACGCAAGCTCCGAACATACCATTTGTTTTGGGTTGGCAAGACAGAGATTTTGCGCATTGGGCATCTGATAATCAGATGTTAACAATTGATTCCATGTTGAATCAGCCTTACACAATGAGCGAAAATGAAACATGGACAATCCGTGCTTCGCTGGAACCGGTACGCCGAATGCGAGTCGATTTGAATGTGAACAGAACTTATACTGAAAACATCAGCGAATATTACAATTGGAGTGTTGATGACCCAATTAGCGGCGCAGGTCGTTGGACCGTTAACAGTCAAATGCGCACAGGGAACTTCTCTATGACAACAATTACTTGGGGAACTGCTTTTGAATCCATAAGCAAAGATGGGAATTACGAATCAGAGGCTTTCACTGCATTTAATGACGCACGATTAACCATTGCAACCCGATTGGCACAACAGCGCCCCGATTATCATCCTTCAAATGTTGATGAAGATGGATTTCCGATCGGATACGGAAAATTATCTCAAAGCGTTATGATTCCGGCTTTCCTTGCGGCATATTCCGGTCGTGATGCAAAACAAATCAGCATGGACCCATTCCCATCACTGGCGAATGTACTACCAAACTGGCGACTAACTTACGATGGGTTATCACAAATTCCATTCTTGAAACAATATCTCAGAACAGCAAATATTACCCATGTTTATCGCTCCACATACAATGTCGGAGGATTCACCAGCAGACTTGCAGACATGTGGAATCCACAAGATGGATTTAATTACATTACCGATCCAAATGGAAACTTCTATTCAGAACTAGAAATTGGTTCTATCTCTATCACAGAACAATTTTCACCTTTCATCGGAATTGATTTAAACTGGACAAACTCACTGATTACAAAAATTGAGTTTAAGAAATCCAGAAACCTCAACATGAGCTTTGCCAATAACCAATTAACAGAAATGCGTACTGATGAATATGTCATTGGTGGTGGTTATCGCATACAAGATGTTGAAATACAAATCGGCGGAAAAGGAGGACGGAAACGCACCTTTAAATCTGATTTGAATTTGCGCCTCGATTTATCCATCAGAAATAATTTAACCATAATCCGTAAACTTGAAGAGGGAGTTAATCAGCCAACAGCGGGAAATAGCATGATTACCATAAAAACCAGCGCAGACTACGTGCTCAGCGATCGGTTTAACTTACGAATTTTCTACGACCACATCATTACAAATCCAAGAGTATCATCCTCATTCCCAACACGAAACATCGACTTTGGTGTTAGCATACGATTTATGCTCGCTTCATAAGCTTCTGTTTTAAAAGCGCATTAACTATTTAATTCTTATCAAATTATCTGTATATTTGTCATAAGCAAAAAACCATGAAAAAACTGCGCCCTATCGATATCTCTGTTATTCTTCCGGTTTTCAACGAAGCCGAAAACCTCGACAATTGTCAAAAAAGCATTGCAAAAACGCTTGAAAACATCTGTTCCGCATATGAAATCCTATATGTAAATGACGGCAGCACAGACGATTCTCTCGATATCATTAAGCAACTCGCAAAAAAAAATAATTCCGTAAAATATCTCGATTTAAGCAGAAATTTCGGACAACAAGCAGCAATCAGTGCAGGTCTGGAGTATTGTAGTGGCAACCGAATTGTTATTATGGATGCTGATATGCAAGATCCACCGGAGCTAATTGCGGAAATGAATCAAAAAATGGACGAAGGCTTTGATGTGGTTTACGGGAAAAGGAAAACCAGAAAAGGAGAATCATTTCTGAAAAAATTTACAGCCCGACTATTTTATCGCTTACTTGCCAGAATTACGAATGTAAAAATCCCCATGGATACCGGTGATTTTAGAATGATTAGCCGAAAAGTTGCTGATATTCTAAAAAAAATGCCGGAACGAGATCGCTTCATCAGAGGACAAGTGGCATGGATTGGGTTTAAACAAACTTATGTGTCTTATGAGCGGGAAGGTCGAAAAAAAGGACGTTCAGCATGGTCATATAAACAAATGATTCGCTTTGCAATTGATGGAATTACCTCATTTTCCGACTTTCCGCTCCGCTTTGCAACATTTCTCGGAATCATTGTCAGTTTCGTCAGTTTTATTTTAATTCTTTGGGCACTTTATCAACGTTTCATTGCACATTCATACGTGCAAGGTTGGACATCACTGATATTGAGCGTCCTATTTCTCGGCGGCGTACAACTTCTATCACTAGGAATTATCGGAGAATATATCAGTAGAATTGGATCAAATGTAAGAAGACGCCCAAGATATGTCATTAATGAAAAAAATACAGAAACTGAGGACGAAACCCTGGATGAACAGCCATCGGATGAATAAAACCTTTCAATGGATTAGCATTGCCATAATGGGAATGCTGCTGCTTGGTTTAGTTATTATCTATATAAAAACAAATCATGCTTAACCGATAAACTTATTTGGTTTCTTTCTACTTTCTTTAAAACAAAACAATGTTGTCCGATAAAAGTTTAAAGATTTCTCCCTGCGGTCGAAATGACGCTGCGTTCAGGGTATCTGCGAGG
>JAQIBY010000011.1 GCA_027858835.1 Bacteroidales bacterium
ATCCGAAGTTTGTGTATCAGAACCATCTGACCAATTATAATCGGACATTGCAGCCCCTGCATCTAATGTAATTGGAACATCATATGAACAGAGTGTTTGATCCGTTCCCAAATCGACTGTTGGAGCTGTGTTTACTGTTAAAGTCATGGAAGAGTTTGCCGTACAACCATTTCCATCTGTCACTGTCACTGCGTAAGTATCGCTTGATGAAACATCCAAAGTTTGCGTATCGGATCCTTCTGACCAATTGTAATCGGACATTGCAGCTCCGGCATCCAAAGTAATTGGAACATTATATGAACAGAGTGATTGATCCGTTCCTAGATTTACTGTTGGAGGATTATTAACTGTAATTTCTAATGATTCATTACCAACAAAGGCAGTTCCTGCATCACTATCAGTTACAGTAACACTATAGGTAGTATTAACGGTTGGAGCAACAAGAATAGAGTCAGCCGCATTGGATGTTGTATTTACAGTTCCATCCGACCATTCATAAGTAATAGGAGGAACAAGCTCAGCAGTATTTGCAACAACATAGGTTGATTCACCAAGACAAATAGATTGAGGGTTCGCTTCTAAAGTTAGACCTGTAGGAGGACTGGAGAAGCTACCTGATTCAATATAAACGACAGCATCGTAGGTTGCATCCGATACATCAGCAATAAGTAAGCGAATATGATAATTTTGACCCGGTGTTAGACCGCCCTGAGTGGCATTCAGCACAATGGTATTTCCATTTGGCTTAGTCCCTTGAATTGTTCCTCCAAATTCGGGAGATGGAGTGCCTTCTACCCAATCAGTATTTTCATTTGAGCAATATGATGGTCCATTCGGGGAACCACTGGAACCGACAACGCCATCATTCACTGAATTAATTCCAACTTCAGATCCATTTGATAAACGAGCAATATTTCTGGCATCATTATCGTATCCTGCTCCTCCATTAACACCCGGGCCACTGATTAGAAATCCAAATTTATCGTTATATGGTGAACACTGGTAATTTGTAAAATTTGTATTATCACTATATTCTTCCCCTCCAAAAACATATTTAAAAACAATTGAATCCCCTTCCGGGACAAAGTCGAATTCGAGAATTGCACCATTATACCAACTTGCAGCTCCTGCAAGCACATCCATATCGTTAATACTCTCCGTAGATTTTCTTATTTCTCCTGGAATTGAGGATGAGTATCCTGTTGCGAAAGAATTCGACGCACCCGGGTCTTCAGTTAAAGTCAATGGGATATTATCAATATCACCGCTAGTTAAAGTTACACCACGAGTCATACCCATTTCTGTTTCTGTTATTCCAGAATTTTGATAATATCCAATCTGAAAGCCGTCTGACGAATTTCTCACTCCGGTGAATGATGCATTTGAAAATGTCACCCCATCACCAACTAAGGAATCCACCATTGCATTTGCAACTTCGGCATTTGTATTTACAGCATAATTTGTGATGTTAATTTGGGCATTCACGCGGAACGGAATACTAAGCATTCCCAGAAAAATTAAACAATAAAAAATCCTTCTCATAACAATTAATTTTGCGAACGAGCTAAATGTGTATTGAAAAAGCTCAATGAAATTTCGTTAAATGTATGTTAAGAAAGATCAAGCAAAAATTAAATGTTAGCAATGGCAAGAAAAAGGGATAAATGGTTTTGTTATGGGATAAAAAGTAAAATATTAACACTTAGTTCAACTTCATTTAAGTCATTTCATCCCGAAACTGCTTCGGAGTCTTACCTTCAAAACGATTAAAACTAGAGTAGAAAGTTGATTTAGACTTGAAGCCCGCCATTTCGCCAATACCTTCGAGTGTTTCATCCTTATAATCATCAGAATTCATTAAGCGTTTTGCTTCATTTACACGGTAAGACCCAATAAGAGATTGAAAGTTTTGCTTGTACTCTGTATTAATTACCTGTGAAATGTACTTGTAATTGACTCCGATTTCTCGGGATAAATCCATAAGATTTAGATTTGGATTTTTAAACGCTTTTTGAGTAACTAAATGATTTTCCAATTCGGTTAAGATAGATTGTGTTTTCTGAATATCCTTTAAAGATGAACCCGGATATTTACCATTTTTTTCTTCAATTACTTCATCTAAAGAAACAGAATTTTCATTTGTCAAATGTAAGATATCAGATAATTGGCTTTCTTGCCGCATACCATAAATTGCAAGATAAAAGATATAAATGGCATATAGGATAGGCATTGAAATATTATCCAAAGGGTAAGAAAATAATTCATTAATTACAGAGAACAAGAAGTAAAAAATGAAACCCCACAAGCCAAGTTTCATCCATTGCAAACTTACACCTTCGGGGCTGGAAAATATATTACCTACACGTTTTTGATGGGCTTTTACTTCACGATACATTTTTATCAAATAAAAAACAAATTGAAAGACAAGTACCGTAATAAATGTGACAATCAAAAAAACAAACGCATTGTCGGTCACTTTATCGAAAAAGAGAGTGCGGATTATCAAAAGGAATAGCAACAATATGATTGCCGGCAGAAAGTGCAACACATCACGATTGGATATACCTCGTCCAATTGACTTTATATACAAATATTTCACAGGAGCTACTGACCAAAATACAGGAGCAAAAACAACAAATAAATTCATCGATAAATCTTCAAATTCAGTATTTGCAACAAAGAATTGGAACTGTATAAAACCCAGTAAGATAAAATAAAGCGCCAACAATCGATTTGAAACTGAGTTATTTCTTGAAGCAAGAAATACAACGACAGCCAAGCTCACCGCCATAATAAAGGAGGCAAAATTGGCCATTTGACTTATATTCATCATCTGAATTTAGTTTACTTCAAAGATAACAATAAAACGGAGAGCAATGTTTATGACAAAGAAGCAGACCATTACAACTGTAAAGGTCTGCTTCTTCAAAATGCGAATTCACACTATTTTAGTTAGTCTGATATTTTTTAATACACAACAGTTACAATACCGGTTTTAGGTTTTGAACCATTATGCAGGTTAATAATATAGATGTATGAACCCGTTGGTGCAGGTTTTCCTTCTGTGGTTGTACCATCCCATGGTTCTGAACCGGGTTTTCCTTCATATAATGCTTGTCCCCAACGATTAAATACCTGAACATGGTATCTGTTGAAGAGATCAAGATTTTCAATAATCCAGGTATCGTTATTATCATCACCATTCGGGGTGAAGGCATCAGGAATTCGTAAGCATTCTTCAGGGACATCCATAAGTGTTATGGTTTCCAGATCATATTCACAACCATTGGCATCCTGCACTAGGATTTCATGTGAGCCTTCATACAATCCGTCAAAATAAGGCAAGCTAGCAGTCGCCATATCCCAGATATAAACATAAGGTTCCGTTCCTCCAACAACTTCAATTTCAATATATCCATCGTTATTACCAATACAGCTTGGATTTGTTGACATGTAATCGACGATCAGAGGAGCAGGCTCTTGAATCGCGACCATTGTATCTGTCAAACAAGCATTTGCATCCGTAATTATTAAGGAATAGAAACCTTCGGGAAGGTTATAAATTGCAGTATCATTTGAAATTTCATTTTCGGCAAACCATTCATACACATAAGGAGCTGTACCTCCATGTGCTAAGGCTCTGATTGATCCATCATTATCACCATAACATGAAATATTCTCTTTATGCAACATCATTTGTAATGGAGAATCAGGCTGTCCGATGAAGACACTGTCATTAACAGAACAATTATGAGCATCCTGAACCAATACAAAGTACCAGCCTGACTGCAATCCTATGATTGTGTCATTAACACCAACACCATCCCAGATATATGTGTATGGCATCGTACCACCAGCTGCATTCACAGTCACTTGCCCATCTAATCCATTGTAACATGCAACGGCATCCACATCAAAATTAGGAACAATTGGGTTTGGTTCTATTACGTGATGAGAATCAGACCCAACACAACCCCAATTATCTGATACTTGAACGCTGTAAATTCCAGAGGAAAGGTTTTCGATACGATAATTCGTTGAACCTGTGGGGTTCCAGAAGTATTCTAAAGGTTCAGCCCCATTACTGCATTGTGCACTTAATGCAGCATTCGATTCACCAAAACATGTTATTGGAATATCTTCATTAATGGTAACAGCCAAGCTTCCCATTGTATTAATTACCATGGTTGCCTGTGATGAACATCCAAGGGCATCCTGAGCATTCACAGTATAGGCACCTTGTCCCAAACCGGAAAGTGTTGGTCCAGTAACCGTTGGATAGCCATCCCATGAATAGACATAACCTCCATTTCCACCAGTAACAGAAACATTACAAGATCCTGGAGTCATTCCACACTGTACATTTGTTGGATTTTCATTAATCACTAATTCATCCGGTTCCTGAACAGTAATTGTTTCAGAAACTGTACATCCATTTTGATCTTCTGCTGTCACAATATAAGTACCTCCCGCTACATTAGGGAGTACGGGTAAAGTACTTGTAGAGCCAACCCATGAATAGGTATATGGCGTGCCAACACCACCGGAAGCACCTACAGTAATACTACCATCTCCGGAGCCATAACAAGTGACATTTTCAACATCATAAACAGTTAAACTCATTTGTACCGGTTGACCAATCGTTACATTGACAAGGTCTGAACATCCTAATCCATCGGTCACTGCAACAGAATAATTACCAGGACATAAAGCAGTAGCCGTTGCCGTTGTTTGGTTCATCGGATCATTCCAAGCATAAGAGAAGTCATTATCTCCACCAGAGGCATTAACAGTTGCAGAACCATTACAGTCGCCATAACATAAAACATCAGAACTGTTCGTAATACTAGCAACTACCGCTGCGTTTTCATCAATAACTACACTAGAAATCGCTTCACACATATTCCCGTCATAGACTGTTACAGAATAAGTTCCGGCTGACAAGTTAGTGGCTGTCGCTGAGGTTTGGGAATTACTCCAAAGATAAGTGTAAGCTCCTGTACCACCACCAGGGGTAACTGTTGCAGATCCATCGGAACCTCCATTACAAGTTACATCCGTACTTGTCGCAATGCTTGCTGTTACTGCAGGATTTTCTGAGATTATAACACTTGCAGTAGCTTCACACATATTACCGTCATAAACAGTTACTGTATAAGTATTTGCAGACAAGTTATTTACTGTTGCAGCAGTTTGAGTATTACTCCAAAGATATGTATAAGCGCCTGTACCACCACCGGGGGTAACCGTTGCAGAGCCATCAGAACCGCCATTACAAGTTACATCCGAGCTTGTCGCAATAACTGCTGTTACTTCTGGATTTTCATTAATTGTTACACTCGTTGTGGCTTCACACATGTTACCGTCATAAACCGTAACCGTATAAGTATCGGCTGATAAGTTATTGACAGTAGCAGTAGTTTGAGTATTACTCCAAAGGTATGTATAAGCGCCTGTACCACCACCAGGGGTAACCGTTGCAGAGCCATCAGAACCGCCGTTACAACTAATATCTGTACTTGCTGTAACAGTTGCAGTTACTGCCAGATTTTCATTAATTGTTATACTCGCAGTTTCCAATGCACCATTGGCATCCTCTACTGTTACTTGATATGTCCCGGCACAAAGATTTATTGCCGTCTGGGTAATCTGTCCATTACTCCAAATATAACTATATGGAGCAACACCTCCTGTCGGAGTTACTGTTGATTCACCATCACAATCTCCATTACAAGTTACATCAGTTCCAACGATACTCAATACTAATGCATCGGGTTCCTCAATAACTACACTGGTTATAGCAGAACAACCATTACCATCATAAACGGTTACAGTATAAGTTCCAGCACATAGACCTGTTGCTGTTGCAGTATTTTGTGAATCACTCCAAAGATATGTGTAAGTACCATCACCACCACCAGCAAGTACTGTTGCATCTCCATCGCATACTCCTGCAATGGTAGCATCATTAAATGCACTTATTGATGCAGTTACGGTCGGATTTTCATTAATTGTTACTGACGCTACAGCAGAACATGAATTCCCATCATAAACAGTTACTGAATACGTTCCTGCACATAAACCTGAGATAGAAGCTGTCGTTTCACCGTTACTCCAATCATAAGTGTAAGATCCATCACCGCCATTACCTAAGGCAGTTGCACTTCCATCGCAGTCTCCATTACAAGTCACATCAACACTTGTTGGAATTGAAACTGTAAGTACTGGATTTTCATTAATTGTTATATCAATATTTGCAGTACAAGCATTATCATCGGTGACTTCTAAAGTGTAAGTTCCAGCTGCAAGGCCGATGAATAATCCAGATGCTTGCGGTGCACCTGCATCAAGCGTGTAAGTATAAGGTGCGGTACCATCAGTTGCAGTGACTTCGAGTTCTCCATTCGCATTTCCATTACAGTCAACATCTACATGACTTGCTAATATTTCACTAATCACGAGTGAAGCTGGTTCGATGATATCAAGTGTCATATTATCAGTACAACCATTGGCATCGGTTACTTCCAAAGTGTAAGTGCCTGCCGCAAGACCGGTGAATAATCCGGATGCTTGAGGTACGCCGCCATCTAATGTATAACTATATGGTGCGGTACCATCGGTTGCGCTTACTTCAAGTTCACCATTGGCATTACCGTTACAGTCAACGTCAACATGACTTGCTAATATTTCGCTAATCACGAGTGAAGCTGGTTCGATGATGTCGATTGTCATATTATCAGTACAACCATTGGCATCGGTTACTTCCAAAGTGTAAATGCCTGCGGTTAGGCCAGTGAACAATCCACTGGCTTGAGG
>JAQIBY010000087.1 GCA_027858835.1 Bacteroidales bacterium
TCTGTTCATTCCCATTGAAATCAACCAAAGCATATTCAATACTGAAATAATCTTTGCTAGGATTTGGATAAACTTTAATGAGGCTCTCAAAATCATTCATCTTGTTTTCCAATTCAGAATGAATTGTCATGTTTTTATTGTTCATGGGTTCTTGAGGTAACTTAATGGTTTCCAGAAACTCACTGTTGCCTGTTTCTTCCAGCAAAACCTGAGCTTGAATTTCACCAGCCACATTTTCTGTGTTTGCAAGGTTTTGCAAAAACTCCATATTTTGATTAACTGCATCTTCCATAGAGAACAATCCGTTATCAATATTTAGTAAAACCTCCTGTAAATCAAGATAATTTTCCATTTCAGTTAAACGATCAATATCAAAGTTACTGTTTTTATTGCAACCCTGAAAGGGTGTGACAATTGTAACACAATCAGTGTGCATTATGCTTATGAAACCCTGAAAGGGTGATACGGAATTAGTCATACCATTCAAATAAATATTTTTCATTATAATCGATTTTAAAATCATCCAAGAATTTAATGTACTCTTCTCTAAAAGTCTTCTTTTTGTGATGTTCTTCCTGATTAAGAATGTAATTATAGACATTCTCAATATGAGATTGTGAATACGAGAACGCCCCAAAGCCTTCTTGCCAGAAGAATTTTCCTTTTACCCATTTTTGATTGTTAATGTAATTGCTTGAGTTGTTTTTCATGTCCTTTGCTAAATCAGATATAGCCATTGCGGGTTTTAATCCAACAAACGCATGAATGTGGTCAGCTGTTCCATTAACAATAATTGATTTGTGTCCTTTATTCTTGATAATTCCTGCAATGTACTTGTGTAGATCGGTTCTCCATGGTTTTGCGATTAGGTTTTCTCTACCCCGTACAGCGAAAACGATTTGTATGTATAATTGTGAATAGGTTCCTGGCATAAGCTTTTGTTTTGATGTTTTTTTGGTTGTGTCACCCGCCAGCCGGCGGGTTTTAATATTTATCTTTGTTTTTATTGGTTAGTTACAATTGTATCACCCCTTCGGGGTTTGAATTTTATAAAAGGAATAATCGCTTTTGTCAAAGATAATAAAAATGAGGAAAAATAGCATGAGGATATTGCAAAAAGAAAAGCCCTAGTTCATTGCGTTCAGATTGCAAACTGTCATTCGATATAACACGATTGACCATTTCTTTGACAATGAGCCCACGGGTTTGTTTTAGCCCTGCAATTTCGGCTTCTTTTATTTCTCCCAAAATACTGAACAATTTGCTATGTTTTTTTGTATTAATATGAATTAGTAAATTTGCATACACATAAATAAAAAACATAGCTATGAAATACGATCTTATTGTTATTGGAAGTGGTCCCGGAGGATATGTTGCAGCAATCAGAGCATCTCAACTCGGATTGAAAACTGCCGTGGTGGAAAAATCTGAACTTGGTGGCATTTGTCTGAACTGGGGCTGTATTCCAACAAAAGCACTGATAAAATCAGCTCAGGTATATAATTACATGAAACATGCCGATGATTATGGTATGACTGTTGAGGGTGAAATCAAACCGGATTTCCCGAAAATTATAGCACGTAGTCGTGGTGTCGCTGATAAAATGTCTAAAGGCATAAAATATCTGCTTGATAAAAATAAAATTACGGTGCATAATGGTTTTGGTAAATTGCTTGGCGACAAAAAAGTGGAAGTGAAAAAAGAGGACGGAAGCACAGAAACCCTTGAAGCAAATCATATTATTCTTGCAACGGGTGCACGTTCCAAGGAGTTGCCAAATCTTTCGCAAGATGGAAAACACATTATCGGATATCGCAAAGCGATGACATTGGAAAAACAACCGGAGAGTATGCTGGTTGTTGGATCCGGAGCGATAGGTTCTGAGTTTGCATACGTTTATAATTCACTTGGTACTGAGGTAACATTGGTGGAATTTCTCCCGGAAATTGTTCCTAATGAAGATAAAGATGTCAGCAAACAATTAGCACGATCCTTTAAAAAAGCAGGAATTAAAGTGATGACAAATTCTGCGGTTAAATCGGTTGAGGTTAAAGACGGCAAATGCCATGTTTCCATTGAAACCAAAAAGGGTAAAGAAGAAAAAGTGGTAGATGTTGTGCTTTCTGCAGTTGGTGTGACACCAAATCTTGAAAACATTGGAATAGAAGAACTTGGGGTAGAGATTGAAAACGGAAAAGTGAAAGTAGATGATTTTTACAAAACAAATGTTGATGGTGTTTATGCAATTGGTGACATTGTACACGGACCGGCATTAGCGCATGTTGCATCTGCTGAAGGCATTGCTTGTGTTGAAAAAATTGCCGGAGAAAATCCTGTCCCAATTGATTATGGAAATATTCCCGGAGCCACTTATTCTGTTCCTGAAATTGCATCTGTTGGAATGACAGAGGAACAGGCAAAAGAAGCCGGTTACGAATTGAAAATTGGTAAATTTCCGTTCTCAGCATCTGGGAAAGCCAGTGCTGCCGGAAATAATGAAGGCTTCATTAAACTAATTTTTGATGCCAAACTTGGTGAATTGCTTGGTGCGCATTTTATTGGTGACAATGTAACCGAAATGATTGCCGAAATGGTGGTCGCTAAAAAGTTAGAAGGAACTGCGCATGAGATTATTAAATCAATTCATCCGCACCCCAGTATGTCTGAGGCAATTATGGAAGCAGCTGCAGCGGCTTACGATGAGGTAATCCATATTTAATTTTGGCTATATAATCCGATTTCTGTGTTTCGGCACAGCATCGGGTCTTGCTGATAATCAAAGTGTTTTTGTTTTAGTTGTTAAAACCCGACAATCAAAACATCCACAAAGCGCTCAAATTGCGATTCATATTCAATGTGATATATCCCCGCTTTAAAGCACTGAATTTGTACGGTAAATGAGTCGTCTTGAATGGCCTTTTCATACATGAGGGCTCCGTTAATGTCGTATATTCTCAGTATTGAAAAGCGTGAACATCCTGTAAACTCAATGCTGTTATTTGCCGGATTCGGGTAAAAAACCGGATTGGTTCTCGCTGTTGCTTCATCGATTATGCTGTTTAAATCGCTCAAATTGGCTCGTCGTAATCCTGCATCTACATTAAAAAATGCTTCGTTTGAAAACAATAATTTATGATTGTCTAAAAAACTTACACCTTCAGTTTGATACATCACTAAGGATAAATTAATTTGCATGTGTATTCCATCAAAGAAATGATTCTGGGGATAATTTTTCAGCAAATGCAGGTAGGATGCAGATAAATTCGAGCTGTACGCCAATAAAATAATTTCCCCCGTTTCCGGATGATAAGCTGCATCGGTAATTAGTGATTCAACATCTAAACTGTCTTTTAAGTTTGCAGCATAACTGCCACTAGCTTTGGGTAGCGAATACAAGTAGGTTTTTTCATTTTCCCAGTTTTTTGAGAAAAGATAAAGGCTATCGCCTGTTGCAATCATTGCTTCGCAATCAAAATTGTGCGCGTGACTTTCCCAGTCAAAACTGCTTTGATTCGGATAATGAAAATTAATACTATCTGCAATAAGCTGATTGCTTTGGCTAAATTGGGATTTATCAAGTTTGTAAATCTTTAAATCAGTACGATTTCCATTGTTGTTTCCAAAATCCCCGATATAAATAAAATCAGTATCTGAACAAATTGCTTCCCAATCTTTATTCGTGGCATTCACAATTTGCTTTTCGCCGATAATATTTCCGCTCATTGTGTCAATGCAATATAGTTTTGCTTCATTTCCTGAATCGTTGTGTGTCCAAAGGGAATCGTTAACCCAAAGTAATCCCGATGTTTCGGATATTTCATCTTCTAAATCACATAGCAAAATGCTGTTTAGGGATTGCCCGCTCAAATGCGAAATCCCTGTGATAAAAATAAATAATATGCCGAGTGAAAATCGATTCATATGAGGGTAAAGTTAAGGATAAAATTTTACTTGATATTTTAATCTCAAAAATTTTGTCGGATAACAGTAATCAAAATAAAATGTAATGGGTTTTGAACAATTCCATATCAAGGCTTTACATATTATTTTGCTTCGTTATATTGTCTTTTCATTACAAATCATTACCTTTAAATCCTGAAATAAAAACGAAAAATTATGAAACGAATTATGTACTTAGTTGTAGCCGGAGTTTTGACTCTTAGTATGTTTGCTTGCAATAATGCTGAAACACCAAAGGAAGAACCTGCTACAGAAAAAACAGAAATGGAAATGTTAGTTGATAACTATGCAGAAGTAGAATTGAAGACAGATTTAAGTCATTTGTCTGATAATCAAAGAGAAATGCTGGGAATTCTTATTGATGCAGCCGATATCATGGAGGAAATTTTCTGGATGGAAGCCATCGGTGAAAAAGAAGCGTTTTTGGCAGAAATTGAGGATGAAGCAACCCGTAAATATGCCTGTATTAACTACGGCCCATGGGACAGATTGAATGGAGATAAGCCTTTTATGGAAGGCTACGGGGAAAAATCTAAAGGTGCTAAATATTATCCTGCGAATATCACGAAAGAGGAATTTGAAGCCTGGGAAAATGAAAATAAAAACTCATGGTACACACTTGTGAAACGCGATGAAAACGGTGAACTTTACAATGTTTGGTATCATGTAGCGTTCGCAGATAGAATTAATAAAGCAGCTGATTTGCTCGAAAAAGCGGCTGATCTCGCAGAAGATGAAGGGTTTGAAAATTATTTAAGATTGCGTGCTGAGGCTTTCCGTACAGATGATTATCTCGCTAGTGATTTGGCTTGGATGGATATGCAGGAAAATATGATCGATTTTGTTGTCGGTCCGATTGAAAGCTATGAAGACCAATTTATGGGATATCGTGCTGCTCATTCCGGTCAACTTTTAATTAAAGACATTGAATGGAGTGAAAAATTGGCGTATTTCGGACAATTTTTGCCCGAATTGCAGGCGTCTTTACCTGTACCGGAGGAGTATAAACAGGAAGAAGCACATGCCAATGCAGACATGAATGTGTATGATGTTGTTTATTATGGTGGCGATTGTAATGCCGGTGGGAAAAATATTGCGATTAACCTTCCGAATGATCCTCGCGTTCATGCTCAGAAAGGGTCAAGAAAACTGCAGCTGAAGAATGCAATGCAAGCAAAATTTGATAAGATTTTAGTGCCGATTTCTGAAGTACTTGTTGTTGAAGAACAGCGTGAAAACATTAGTTTTGATGCCTTCTTTGAAAATGTAATGTTTCATGAAGTAGCTCACGGATTGGGTGTGAACCAAACCATCGAAGGCGATGAATCCGTACGAACCATACGTGATGCATTGGCTGATTATTACAGCGGACTGGAAGAAGCGAAAGCAGATATTACCGGTTTGTTTCTGGTAACAGAATTGCACGATATGGAAGTAATCACTGACAAAGTTCTCAAAGATAATTATGTTACTTTCCTAGCCGGAATTTTTCGCTCTGTTCGTTTTGGCGCATCCAGTGCACATGGTAAAGCGAATATGATTGAGTTTTATTATTTGATGGAAAACGGAGCAATTGAGCGTAATGATGAAGGTCAATACAAAGTGAACTTCGAGCGCATGAAAGCAGTTGTTGCTGAGCTTTCCGGTTTGATTATTCAAACTCAAGGTGATGGAAATTACGATTTTGCAAAACAATGGCTTGATGAAAAAGGTGTGGTCGGGGAAACTCTACAAGCAGATATTGAGCGCGTTAATGATGCAGGCATCCCTAAAGACATCGTTTTTAAACAAGGAAAAGATGTGCTAGGCATCTAAAAAACAATATTCATTTCAAAAAAAGCAAGCTTTTTAAAAAGCTTGCCTTTTTTATTAGATACTAACTCTAACTTTTCCAAAGTTCTAAACTTTGGAAAAGTTAGAATTTTAGAAATAGTTAGGACTAGATAAAAAAAACACCCGCTGAAAAGCGAGTGTTTTTTTTTAATAATTTTTTGAATTAATACTCATCCTCATTAAAGAAAAAATCATCCTTACTCGGATAATCCGGCCAAATATCTTCGATGCTATCGTAAGATTCGCCTTCATCTTCAATCTCTTGGAGGTTTTCAATAACTTCCAGTGGCGCACCGGAACGGATTGCATAATCAATCAGTTCTTCCTTTGTTGCCGGCCAAGGTGCGTCTTCCAGTTTTGATGCTAATTCCAGTGTCCAATACATAAAAATTCGTTGTTTTAAACCTGTTTTTTTAACGGACTGCGAATGTAATATATTTTATTAGAATATCAAACTTCATTTTTCCACAAAATTTCTTTTGTTTTATTATGCTGTGAAAGATATCGCGCCAAAACAAAGAAATAATCTGATAAACGGTTCAAATACCGAATAATAACACTGTTGATTTCTATTGATTCGCAAAGAGCTACTACCCGTCTTTCAGCTCTTCGACATACTGTTCTTGCGACATGACAGGCACCTGATTGTGGATCGCCGCCTGGCATAATGAAATTTGATAATTCCGGTAAATGCTCGTTCATACGGTCAATTTGTTGTTCAAGGCAAACAACATGATTTTCATTAATCATTGGCAAATCGCTAACCGGTTTTGTCGCATTTTCTGCATCATAAGCTAAATAAGAGCCAATCATGAAAAGCTTCCGCTGAATTTGTATCAAAATATCTGCTTCAATATTGGGAATCGGGTAGGAGCGTATCATTCCAACCCAAGTGTTTAGCTCGTCAACACTGCCATAAGCCTCTAACCGCTGATGACTTTTTTTTACTTTATGTCCTCCAAGCAAACCGGTTCCACCTTTGTCGCCTTGCTTTGTGTATATTTTCATTTCCATCACAATTATTTTACGGACTTAACAAGCATAGGCGGCTCATTGTTTAATGTATCAGATTCTATTTCCCCATCCCGTAATCGGACAATTCGCCGGGCATGTTTTGCGATATCTTCTTCATGCGTTACCAAAACAATGGTATTGCCTTGTGAATAAATGGTTTCGAAAAGTTGCATGATATCCAACGAAGTTTTGGAGTCAAGATTACCTGTAGGTTCATCCGCAAGAATAATGGATGGATTATTTACCAGTGCTCTAGCAACAGCCACACGTTGACGTTGTCCTCCAGACAATTCATTTGGTTTATGTTCCATACGATCATCTAATCCGACAGAGGCTAAAACTTCAGTTGCACGTATTTCTCTGGCTTTCTTTTTCATTCCACTATAAACAAGCGGCAACATCACATTATCTAAAGCAGAAAAACGTGGTAGCAAGTTAAAAGTTTGAAAAACAAAGCCAATTTCACGGTTTCGGATTTCTGCCAACTCATTATCGCTCATTTCGCTTACATCGGTTCCATTCAGCACATATTTTCCCGATGTCAGACTGTCGAGACAGCCAATAATATTCATCATTGTGGATTTTCCGCTTCCGGATGGACCCATAATTGCGACATATTCGTTCCGGTTTATACTCAAGTCAACAGCGCGCAAAGCACGAACTGTCTGAGTTCCCATTACATAATTTTTCACAAGCGATTGCAATGATATTACAGTATCCATATCTAAAAGAATTTTTATAAAGAAACAAAATTCACAGGAATTATAACATAAAGTTTTCTTAAAACTGTAAGCTCCTTTGGGTTTACACCTAAAACGATAAACTATGCGTTTAAATAAATACGCTTATCTTCCAGTTTTGAGCAATCGGTTACCAATACTTTTGTTGACATTAGGTTTCTCCCAATTTTCACCGAACTTATAATGTATGTGATAATAAAAGGGAATAGTAGCCTTTCAGAAACGAGTCTTTAGAAGCCTTCTGAAAGAAGGCTATGCGCGTTGGGATTGGCAGACCACTAGCCGGCGTTGGCTGTGAATGCTGAATTGCTCTAATAAAATCAAGGATGGCGCTTTAGTCGTCCACATCCTTGACTTTTATAGCAATTCAGCAGAGCGGGTATGGCGATTGGTCCTGCCTTGATTTTTTTGTTTACTTTTTTCATCTTAAAACACCATAAATTACATTCTGTTTTAATCCCGAAAGCACAGAAAATAAAATGCGCTATTCGGGATAAGGAAAAAAGTAAAATAAAAGTTAGTAATCATTATCAATTTAATCCCGAAAGAAAAAGCGGTTGTTATTTTGGATAAAAATAATTACGGTTTAATATATCTATTTATCGAGTCACCCAAATCCCATATTGAAAAGAAAGTAACTTGCTAATAAACAGGTGTCGATTTTTGCATTCTTTCACTGCACAAAACACAAGCGATTGCAATGATATTACAGTATCCATAGCTCAAAGAATTTTTATAAAGAAACAAAATTCACAGGAATTATAACATAAAGTTTTCTTAAAACTGTAAGCTCCTTTGGGTTTACACCTAAAACGATAAACTATGCGTTTAAATAAATACCATTATCTTGCAAACAATTCAATCGTAGGCTTGTTTTTAAAAGAAAAAAGAAATCACATGGATGAAAAATCCTTCTTAGGGCAAATGCACCCAGATGAAATTGAGCAATTGTATCGCTCATTTAAAGCAGGAGAGGAAATGGATGAGTCCTGGAAATATTTTTTTCAGGGATTTGAATTGGCTCAGGCTCATTTTGGGGAATCTATGCCACAAAGTAATATCTCCAAGGAATTTGATGTCATAAATTTGATTGATTCATACCGTAAACGGGGACATCTTTTTACCAAAACAAATCCGGTTCGTACACGAAGAAAATATTTCCCAACACTTGATATCGAAAATTTCAATCTTAGTGAATCTGATTTGGAAAGCGAATTTGATGCAGGGAAATTAATTGGTCTTGGAAAAGTGAAATTAAAAACCATTATTTCTGCGCTGCAAAAAACCTACTGTGCCAATATCGGAACGGAATACATGTTTATCCGGCAACCCGAAATCACACAATGGTTAAAGGAGAAAATGGAGAGTTCACAAAATCAACTCAATTTTTCTGATGATGAGCGACGTCATATTTTTTCTCATTTGAACCATGCCGTAGGCTTTGAACAGTTTATTCATAAAAAATTTGTCGGGCAAAAGCGCTTTTCCCTCGAAGGTGGAGAAAGCCTTATTCCAGCATTGAATGCTGTAATTGAAAAAGGCGCAGAATTGGGAGTCGAAGAATTTGTTATCGGAATGTCGCATCGGGGAAGGCTGAATGTTCTTAGTAATACCATGCGTAAAAATTATCGCTCAATTTTTGAAGAGTTTACTGCTAAAAAGTATGAAACAGGAACTCTACTCGGCGATGTCAAATATCATCTCGGATATAGCAATAAAATATTGACTCACAGTGACAAGGAGGTTGAGCTCCATTTATTGCCAAATCCGTCTCACCTTGAGTTGGTTGGTCCGGTTGTTGAAGGCGTTTCACGTGCGAAAATTGAAAATAAATTTGCCAGTGATGAAAATAAGTTAGTTCCTATTATCATTCATGGTGATGCTGCAATTTCAGGACAAGGTGTTGTTTATGAAACGTTACAAATGTCGCAATTAGACGGATACCGTACCGGTGGAACCATTCATCTTGTGGTAAATAATCAAATCGGATTTACAACCAATTATCTTGACGGACGCTCAAGTACGTATTCCACCGATGTTGCAAAAGTAATTAAAGCGCCAATTTTTCATGTCAACGGTGATGATCCTGAAGCACTAATTTATGTGATTAAATTGGCGATGGAATATCGACAAATTTTCCACACAGATGTATTTATCGATATTCTTGGATATCGAAAATATGGGCATAACGAAGGCGATGAGCCACGATTTACCCAACCGGTTTTGTACGATGCAATTTCGAAGCATCCTTCTGTTAGAGAACTTTATGCTGAAAAATTGAAACGTAAAGGAATCATGAAAACGGATGAAATTAATCAGGAAATTGATGCATTTCAGCAACAATTGGATGATGAATTAACTGAAGCTAAAAAGATAGATTCAGCACATATCCATGAGTTTTTACCTGCAGTTTGGGATGCTTTTAGTGCACAACATCCTCCAAAATTAACTAAAAAATCAATCCAAAATCTTACCAAGATTTTAACCACATTGCCTGAGGATAAGCCATTTTTGCGAAAAGTAGAAAAGTTGGTGAGTCAGAGGCAAACTATGCTTGAGGAAAATAAAATTGATTGGGGAATGGCTGAGTTGTTGGCTTATGCAAGTTTAGCAAAAGAAAATTATCCGATTCGCTTGTCAGGACAGGATTCTGTGCGGGGAACTTTTTCTCATCGACATACTGCCTTTTACATTCAAAATTCACGGGAGTCTTATAATCCCTTAAAGTATGTGGCTGAAAATCAGGCGGAATTCAATGTGTATAATTCCCCATTGAGTGAGCTAGCCGTTTTGGGCTTTGAATACGGATACGCCCTTGCTAGTCCCAAAGCATTGACTATTTGGGAAGCACAATTTGGCGATTTTTCAAATATGGCACAGCCAATTTACGATCAATATATTAGCTCTGCTCAGGCAAAATGGGGTCTGCATAACGGTTTGGTTTTATTTTTACCTCACGGCTATGAAGGACAGGGGCCGGAGCACTCCAGCGCACGCATTGAACGTTATCTCGAATTGGCTGTAAATGATAACATGCAAATCATTTATCCAA
Organism: Bacteroidales bacterium; assembly: GCA_027858835.1. Classification (GTDB taxonomy): domain Bacteria; phylum Bacteroidota; class Bacteroidia; order Bacteroidales; family ML635J-15; genus JAQIBY01. The sequence goes on from JAQIBY010000087.1 coordinate 10,600, forward strand.
CTCGTCCCGAGCAAGTTTTTCATGCCCTGAGAGAGCATGTATATCAGGATTTTCAACATCCGATGATTGTTTTCACTCCAAAAAGTTTATTGCGCCATCCGAAAGCGGTTTGTGCGGTGGATGATTTAACTAAGGGCAAATTTGAGATGTTGATTGATAAAGATAATCCTAAGCCGGAGGCAGTTACTGAATTGGTGATTACAAGCGGGAAATTGTATTATCAGGTGTTGCAAAAACGGGAGGAGATGGATGCGAATCATATTGCAGTCATCAGTTTGGAGCAAGTTTATCCGTTCCCACAAAAAGCATTTGATAAAGTGCTGAGCAAGTATCAACATGCAAAAGTGCGCATTTTTGCTCAGGATGAACCGGCAAATATGGGTGTTTATAAGTCCATTTGTCGATACCTCGGCGATTTGAAATTTGAATTGGTCGCTCGTCCTGAAAGTGCTAGCCCGGCTCCGGGTTTGCGCGAACAGCATTTACAACAGGAAGAAAAAATCTTAGATAAAATATTTCGTCAATGCGAGTGTGAGTGGAATCATAAACTTTGCGATATGCATTGTGTTAATTATCAAAAAACTAAATTATGATAATAGAAATTAATATACCGAGTCCGGGAGAATCCATTTCTGAAGTCGAAATTGCAGCATGGCTTGTTTCTGACGGAGATGTGGTTGATAAAAATCAAGAAATTGCTGAAATTGAATCCGAAAAAGCAACACTTAGCCTAGTGGCGGATGAGGCAGGTAAAATCAGCATAAAGCAGCCTGAACATGAGTCCATTGCAGTTGGTGATGTGGCTTGTACGATTGATACTTCGGTTCAACCGGAAAAATCAGAATCATCAGAAGAAAGTAAGACGCTTGAATCTGAAAAAGAGGATCCGAAACAAACAGAAACTCAATCGCAAATTAAGGAGGATAAGCCTGAATCAAAATCGGAATTGAAACAGGAAAATAGTGTGAAAATTACTCCTGTCGCAAAAAAACTCATGCAAGCAGAAAATCTGAATCTTGAAGATATACTTTCCGGACTACGCAAAATCACCAAGCAAGATGTTGAATCGGTGATAAATCCGACGGAACTATCTGACGACAATGAAGCACGGCATGAGGAGCGTGAACGTATGAGCAGTTTGCGCCGAAAAGTGAGTGAACGCTTGGTTGCCGTGAAAAACGAAACCGCCATGCTTACTACTTTCAATGAGGTGGATATGAGTGAAGTTATGCGAATTCGTAGCGAAAATAAAGTCGCTTTCATTGAAAAATACGGAGTGAAACCCGGAATGATGTCATTTTTTACACGAGCTGCTGCATTAGCACTTCGTGAATTCCCTCAAGTCAATGCGTACATTGATGGGGATGAATTTGTAAAACATAATTATGCCGATATCGGAATTGCGGTGCAAACGCCAAAAGGATTAATGGTTCCGGTAGTGCGTAATGCTGATAAATTGGGAATTCCACAGCTTGAGTTGGCAATACAAACGCTTGCCGAAAAAGCACGAAACAAGAAAATTTCAGTGGATGAGCTTAGTGGTGGTACTTTTAGTATTACCAACGGCGGCGTGTTTGGCTCCATGCTTTCTACACCAATTATTAACCCTCCGCAATCTGCCATTTTGGGGATGCACAATATCTTGGATCGTCCGGTTGCAATAAACGGACAAGTAGAAATTCGTCCGATGATGTATTTGGCTTTATCTTACGATCATCGGATTATTGACGGGAAAGAGTCTGTCGGGTTTTTATTGAAGATTAAGGAACTGATTGAGCATCCCGAGCGTATGTTGTATTCAGGAAAATCTGCGGAACAGCACTTGCTGGGATTGTAGGGGTTTCGGTGGCTTCTTATTTAGCATAGTGAATTTGTGATTTAAGATAAAATTAGTTCCCAATCCGGTTTTTCTTGCTTTGTTTAAACAACAAAACAATGCTTGCTCCGATAAACGGTAAGGCCGGAATTTTGTAACGTACAAGTGCGCCCAATACTGGCGTTGATAAACCAATAATCGTATAGAGAATCAATACAAAAGAGAGTGTGAAAAGCAGAAAATGCCAATGTTTCGTTTCAATTTTTCCGGATTTGAAAATTGCAATTAACAAAAGGATTAGCAAGGCATAATTTTCCAGTCCGGCAAGGATTTTTACGGGGCTGTTCCATTCTAAGGGATGTGGTCGTAAAAAACTGTGATAAAGCCCAGCCGGAGCTTTTGAAATCAATGAAAGAATGTCTGGATTCAGATTTGGGACATCAACTTTTGAACCTACTTCATCACTTATTTCAACCATATTAATGAAATCCTGTTGTTTGCGGTCAATTACATGCAGCAAGTCCAGTTTGTCCGTTAGTAAGCTTGCTGATAAAACAAGAATCACGGAAGCAATATGTACTGCAAAAAAGTACATTACCGTTCGTTTGAATCGTTTTGCAAAAAGTAAATACAGCAATGCAGGGAAAATGCAAATCAATACATAAATCTTTGTCATGAAGAAGAGTACAAAGCTCAATAGTAGTAGAATTAGCTGTTTTAGCGAGAATTTTTCATAAAGCGAACTTGCTGCGTAAAATAATATTCCTGTATTCAGCATTAAAATTGCTTCTTTTAACAAGCCGGATGACCATAAAAAGAGATTTGGAATAAGAAAAATTGCAATCGCAAGCCATTTATTGTTTGAAACGAAGCGTTGAACCCCGATAAGCAAAAGGGAAAGTCCTAAATAAGCAAGAAATGCAAATATAATGGAGTGGGTAAGTAAACTTCCGCCTGAAATCGGGTAAAGTATCGCATTAATTCTGATAATACTGCGATTGTCGTTCCAAACGCCTTTTAAATATTTTCTGTCCCAATGGTTGGTAGCATCCGTAACCTTTTTTACCTGTGGATTATCCATGCCAATTCCACTGATAATACGCATGTAGGTTGGGAAATCCGGTGATTTTGTTACAATGGTTTTTCCGTCCTGAAAATACTTGTAAAGATCTGCAGTTTCTTTTGGATAGAAGTGGGTGTAAAGCAATAAAACAGCCACTGAAGCTAGTATTTTAAGCCCCCATAACCCAAGTCGCCAACTTATGGAAAGCTGTGTGTTTTTAAAAACTTTCAGCCGGACAATGGCAAAGCTGCTTAATCCGAGCACTGCAAGTAAGGCTATGATTTGATGTGCGGTCATATCGTACAAAATCTGTCGGAAAGGTAAAGGAA
>JAQIBY010000119.1 GCA_027858835.1 Bacteroidales bacterium
ATCGGAAGCAGAAAAATACTGATTGCAATACGGTTTGTCTGGTCGGTATACGGTACAAAACGCGCGGGACTGCCGCGCGTTTTTAATTTTTCCCCTAATGATTGATTTCCACTTTCCCCCAAACTATCACATAATTGTCGGCAAGCGTTCGCTTCGCACATCGCCGGTTCTTTTGTATTATTTTGAACTAATCAATACCAAGTTGCTTCTTAATAAGTTTGCATAAACTTTCTTTAATTTCTGGATGACGAGGTACTGGAGAACATCTTCCACTGTGAGTATTGGCATATATGTCATGTCTTGCGCCATGCCGTTTGAGGTAACACCCTTTTTTGATAAGATATTTAAGAAATTGACCTCGTTTCAAACTTGTATCACCAAGTCTTTTCGGTTTACTTTTGAAAGATCAAATGGAATAGTCTCTTCTTCAAGCATTAAATGATAAGCGTCTTTTATGTTTTCTTCAAGTTCTGATAATGTTTCGCCTTGACTGAATACACCAGGTACTTCTTTTATTTTTCCAACATAAAAATCATCATCAATCCAGTATTCAAGTGTAAAAGATCTGTTCATAATATACGCACCTTTGGTTCTTTTGAAGAGTGTGTGGGCTTCAAAAGTGATTGAAAGTCATTTTTCATAAAAACAAGATTAAGAACTTGTTTTAGAATATTTTTATCATCTTCATTGAATTTGTCAATGGTTTCAAATTGTCGTAAAAGCTCTCTGTCTTTAATTTCAACTTTTGCAGATTTCCCCTCAGCCTCAAATGCCCTGTGTGCTAGCATAGTTGAAGCTTCCTTTCCAGTCTGTGTTATATGTAATGCAGACAGTTGAGTCGTACTCTGTTGTTTGCACCGTTCGCATAATTGTCGTCAAGCGTTCGCTTCACACATCGCCGATTTTTTTGTGTTGTTGTAGTTTTGGGTAAGTCGGCGACGTTGCTTGCCTCCGCAATTATACGATAGTGCGAAGGGGGTTGTTAGTGTACGGTTTTTTAATCGGGTAAACCAAGAAGTCCGGCAACAGAAATATCCTCATCCAAATCTTCCCAGTGAATGCCGGTTCCTCGGCATATAAGTTCAAAATTATTTCGCTGTTCTTCTGGCGCATTTTCCAGTTTTGGAAAATAATAGAGCGGTACTGATACTTTTCTTCCATCATCAAGAAAAACAGTCAGCTCCTCCGGCGTAAGCGAGACATTGTTTGCTGTATGTGAAAACTGTTTATTCTGTAAAGTACTCATTCCATTTCTCCTCAATAACGTGCTGGTTTGAAAAAATAGCTTCCTTGATTTCTCGGATTTCCTTGCTTGTGAAACCGTGATTATATGCTATTGCTATTGGTTCGTCATTTTCGTTTGAGTAAAAGAACAAACGATATCCATTGAATTTAAGTACATTTGGCATTATGACGCTTTTGCTGCTGCTTGCATTCTGTTCTTAATGACGATAATTTTCATCATATCAAGTAAAGTTTTCTTGTCCTTTGGGTCGATATCTTCGATTTGATTGAAAAGTTCTAAAAGCTCTTTGCCTTTTATTACCGTTGAAGCCTTTTGGTTGTTTTCTTCAAAAAGCAGATAGTTGGTTGTTACATTAAAGATGTTTGCAAGTCTTTTGATAACTCCTATTGACGGTAGAGCTTCTCCGCGTTCGTATCCATTAATTTGAGCCTGATCTGCATTGATTTTAACAGCAAGTTCTGCCTGTGACCATCCCATTTCAGCTCGTAGAAGTTTAATTTTGATGCCGATATTCATTATAATACCTTTCTAATATTATAATAAACCATCTTTTTCTGACTTTTTAGTAACTACATACCATAAATAAAATAAAACAACAATTTTTTCTTACCTATATCATGTATATATAGGCATATATTAGATATAACAGACATATTGAAAATAACGTCTATCTGTCTGTTTTCAAACAAAAAGCCCCAACTGCGACAACAGTCAGGGTTTACAGGGACAATCTCGCAAGGAGATCATCGCCAACCACTTTTTAGATGCCTACTTTGTATGAGATTGTCAAATCTTTTCATGTGTTAGGAGGGTTTTTCATACCTAAATAATTACGTTCAGCAACCAGAAAGGCCCTATATGTCAGCATAGTTGAAGCTTCAAAACGGAGGAGCTGCGGGCAATAATCCAGTTGACAATCAAGACAATTTTGTATATATATGCCGAATGCTCTTTGAAAAATGCCCTATTTCGGCAACATATAGCCCAAATTTCCCGGTTTTTTCCCAAGATATGCCCTTAAAAGGGTTTTTAACTTAAATCGACTATCAGGAGATTTAAGGATGAATGGACAAGTTATTTCAAATTTTTGTCTTTTTAGAAATTTGAAAATAACATTCCTACCAAAGTCAGATTTTGCCTATGCAGTAATGGGTTGGTTTCCCGCAGGGAATCGGATAGGTGATTCAGCAACTAATCAAGGTGGTGCTACTAGAATTCCATCGCATTATGATGATCCAGAACTGCAAGCTCTAACGATGGAATCGATTGGTATTAGTAGTACAGCATTAGGGTATGCTAAATCTATGAAGAAACTTGGTAACTTTGGAACGGTATTGAGTAAATTAGCTAGTGGTATAGGCTTTACTACTAATACATATTCTACGTCTTCTGCTTTTATAAAAGATAGATCTACTCAGGATACTGTAGAGTTTGTTATTGAAGGTTTTGATAAAGAGTTTATTGGAATTGTTGCACCTTATGCGGTATATGTCAACATAGTTGCGCCTTTTTTTGAAAAAATTATGCAGCGTTTTCTTCTGCTTTTTTACGCGTTTTTACCGTTGTAAGGCTGCCAGAATTAAGCGTAACAATGTGTTCTT
>JAQIBY010000124.1 GCA_027858835.1 Bacteroidales bacterium
ACCGATTTGAATCTATGCGTGTTAAGCCGTTTTGGTAAAATGATTCATCCACATCGAGGTACTTGGCATCTAACACATTTCCTGCCGAATCCCATATTACCCGGCCGCCAAGTCCGTAAAAGTTTGGTCCATAATGCCCAGAAGAAAGATAGGTACTGTCACTGATTTGGAATGAGTTTTGAGTACAGTACAATGCAACACTATCATTGTAATAGATTGAAAACTCATGGTAAAAGCTTTCTGTTTGGGCGTAGGTGCTGGTTTTTGCAAGTAGCAAAATGAGTAAAATTGGTAATAGTTTTCGATTTTTCATGCTGTGGTTTTTTTATTTGATTATAAATCAGTTTCTATTTGAGCGTGTTCATTTCCTACTTAATTTTATTAAGCCACAAAAAACTTTGGTTTCTCCTCAATTCCCCTCTATATCAGTTGTTCGGCATTAAAAAGTAGTAAAAAACATGTCGCAATCCCACAAAATCTGTCGCTGTGACTTCAAATATACAAAAAAAAAATTAATAAAAAATTCTATTTTCTGTTTTTTTTTTACAATTAATTCAAATTCTACACTGAATGTTGCAGTTTTTGAGTTAAAAGTTGCGGTTGGGCGTGGTTGTGATGGGGTGATGATGCGGTAGGGCAGTAAGAGGTACTTGCTATAAACTATTTGATAATATTTTATAAAAGGAGCAAAATGATGAATATTGAATATCGAATTTAGAGTGATGAAGTAAAAAAATAAATTTAGCAAACAGATTTCAATTCGACCGGCTCTGTACATTTTGTTTGGAATTTGAATTTTGGGAATTGGGGATTGGTGCTTCCCTAGGTTTTGTAATTTCCTTGCAATTTGTAATTTTCCAAGTAATTTTGCCGTTAGATAATATATTTGAATGATGATGAAAACAAAACTTTTTTTCGCGCTATTGATAAGTACCCTAAGCCTCACTGTCTTTGCACAGCCTCGCGACATGATGATAAAATCCATTGAATTATCAAATACAGAAAATTCGTTTAATACCGTCGATAATCTAATTACTGAAAATGGAGAAGATTTTCTTGCCTTTGAATTTTCACAGCCTGAGGAAGAATTTCTAATTCAAATCCACCCGGGCAAAGATTTCAAACAATATCACTTCGACATTAAAACGAACTCCGATTATGAGGTCATTGACTCAGTTTACTTGATTGAAGGTGATTATTATCAAAGCAAAATCCGCTTTAAGCGCATACTTGACAACCCAAGATTAAGTTTAAAAATTTATGCCATCCGCGAAGACGGAAGAACTTTTATTATCGAACAAGCTTTATTCCCGATCGCCAAAATGGATTGTGATTTTGAATCAAATCCTGCCGAAAGTTTTGTAGGAGAAGATACCGAAATAAAAATATTTTCAAATCTCCCTGAGAATATCAAAACCAGTAATAAATGGCTCGCATCTGGGAACTTTAATTATCGGATATCAAAATACAGCCACACAACTCAAGTACATCTAATCCCTACCAAAACAGGGAATCAGAACTTGAATTTATTTCTTGATTTAAAGCGCCCCATCCGTGATACTGCAGGGAATTTAAGCTATCGTTACGGTCCAATGCCAATTGGTTTCAATGTAAAATCCTCACGGCTGGCATTTCTCAACACCATTGAAAAAAGCATTGTCTATCAAGAAAAACTGCGTGAAGAAGGCATTGAAATTCAATTGGAATATCATTCCCGCTTAAACATGGAAACAACCTATCGTATTGAAGCACAGGAAAAACCCGGAGGTGCATTAGTTGCTGAATTATTTGTAAAAAGTCGATTGTCAAATAATAAAGTCCTTTGTATTTTACGACCTTACAATTATCATAATCAAGCCGAAGGATTTCTCTACATAAAGGAAGGCGACAAACCACAATTTGTCACAAACTTTTCTATCATTCCATACACCAATATTGAAGCGATTAAGATTATGAGAGAGGGCGAATCGTGGGAAAACTCAAACATTGTTTATCCCGGAGAAAACCTACTAATCCGTCTTGAGGGAAAATCGCTTCAGCGCGGAAAATTCTCAATTGAAGATTTAATCATTGAATCCGGTGATACCCTTATAAACCGAAACGATGTGATTGAATTTAATGCAAAAGTGCCGCTCACGGTGCGACGAAAAAACTTACAGATTTTAAATAACAAGCAAGCGACCGGTAAAAGCCTGACAGTAAAAGAATATAGTGAAGTTAGACCAATGGACTATATTTTAATTGATTATGGAGCAGGAAATCGTTCATTAACAGACATTAACGGACCGGAGTTCCACAACAAAACCATACAAAACATTCTTATTCGCTTTGATCAGGATAAAATTGACAGTGAAGAAATGCTGTACGGGGTACAAAGTTTTGATTTGGAAATTCGGATTACCGGCAGTAAAGGACAGGTTTTTGAGGTGTTGAATCTAAACAAAAACAAAGTTGTACCAGGGAAAAGCTCACCGCGTCATGCTTATTACGACAAAAACAATGCGATTACGGAAATTAGTTTAAATCAATATCTCAGAAAAAAAACTTACGAGTTGGATGACTGGGTAAAAATTCAAATGGAATTCAAACCCACTGATGCATCAAAAGCAAAACGTGAGGATACAAAAACCATAGATATTATTGTACAACATGATTTCCGATTTGACATTGATGTATCATTTCCGGCAGGATTAATCACTAAAAAATTTGATGGTAGCACAGGAGTTGGAAATTTCAGTGGAATCAGTATGGCGATGATTGCTCAGTTTAGTTTCTATCAGCAAGATAAAATCAACCGATTTAAACCATATAAAGTAGGAGCAGGATTTGTAGCCATTAACGCACTGAATTTCTCGGAAAATGCACAGCGCGATATGGGAGTCGTAATTATTGGAAGCCTGTACCCTACCACCAGAGATTCCAAAATGACATTTCCTCTCTATTTCGGCGGCGGATATATGCTCAACGATGGAAAATGGCTTGTACTGCTCGGCCCGGGAATACGAGTGAGTTTTTAAGTATATTATTCACAAACCCCTAACGAAATAATAGAGTTGATAAAAAACGCTCCTAATTCTTGAAATTAGAAGCGTTAAAATATCTTAAACCAAAACTTATTCCTTCACAAACTGTTCCTGAGCAACAAAATCTCCTTGTCTGATTTTTAAAATATACAAGCCACTTGAAAGATTATTAATATCCAAGCCAATCTCTGTATCCTTTACAATAAGTGATTTGAGTAAGCGTCCTGTATAATCATACAAATCAATTTGCGATTCTCCTGCATGCTCAAATTGAACATTAATTAGTGATTTTGCAGGATTCGGATAAATTGAGAACAACTCATTATCAAACAAAGCATTACTTGCAGGCATAACACTTTCGTAATCTGCATACCAGCCTCTGGCCTGCCCATCGCCATCAGTAACAAAGCGCAGCAAGATTGCATTTCCTGATGAAATTATCGTAGCAGGAATCTCACTGCCTGAAAACTGTCCTAGTAATGGTGCAGCATCTGTTAATCCGTCATACACATATAAAACATCCTCTACATCAGTTTCAAATGAAGAAAAACTCAATTGAATTTTCTCTGCATTTTCAGGATTAATAATCCATTCGCAATCACTGTCATTCCAGTAAAAATTATTTCCTGAGCCATCGTGAAAACTCCAATTATTTTGCGTATAAAGCATGCTGCTGCAATACTCGCCCCAATATGGCATAATATTAACGACAGCACCTTGTCCCCAATGGAAAGATTGATCATCGAGATGGAAAAACCCATCACCGGAACCTGACCATCCCCAATTGAAGTGAAAATAACTGGTATCCTGATAAGCATCGCAAACAAAAGCATGTCCACCACCTGAATCATCAGTTCCGCGATATAATACTGGATGTTGTTTATCCAAATCTTCTTTCAACAAAAATTTCCAGTCAGTATCTGAATAATTCACCTCATCGACAAATTTCAAACCTGATTTATAATTAAAATAATACTTAAGTGATTCCGCAGCATATTGGATGTTTGAACCTGAACCATCGTAATCGTAATCCATTTGAACCGAAGCACCACAATGATACATCAACTTAGCAATAGCCTCACGACTCATAGTAGTTGCTGTTTCAGTCATTTCATCCCATTGATAATTTCCTTCTGAGAAATCGACCTCAATATCCGCACCCCAGTAATATGACCCGATAAATCGCCCAGTTTCCGGATAATTATGATATTTCATAATTTGTGACATAGCAGTTGCAACACAACCGGCATACACATGTCCACCGGGTCCCTGTGCGTGCGATGGGCACATCATATTATACGGCCATCCCTGATTCCAACGGGTTTCCACTAGTGGCTCCATGGAACTGCGACTTTCATAAAAATCTCCTTTCAAAAATGCATTCCAGGCATTCTCATTTTCCGGATGTGAAATCCGCTTTTGACGGATATCAACAAGCTGATTATCACGAGCTTGCAAATAAGATTGCATTGCAGGTGGCATGCTTTCCGCTGACACAGTTGACTCTGTAGAAAAAGCCAAAACCGGATACAATTCCGTATCACCGGAAACAATTACCCAGCCATCTGTACTGCCATACAAATGCCATGCATTTTGTTCAGACTTCATCATTAAATCAAGCGAAACATCGCTCCGATTTAGTTTTTGAGACATAAAAGAATTTGCAATACGCTCAACAAGATCCTGCGAAACAGGACGTGAAAATGCTGCTGCACCAATCAAAACAGCAATCAATAACAAGGAAAGTTTTTTCATAATATTTAAACTAAGTTTCACAAACTATGCTCATTCGTGTCAAAGAAACAAAAAACTATCAGTATTTGAAAATAATTATGACAGTGTGAGCATTATACACAACATCAACAAAACGTCAGATTCACTCTAAACGTTGCATACTTAGTGACAATAATTAACAAATATATTACATAGCATATCCATTTGTTTTCTGATTGCACTGCTTTTTTGTATCATTGTAGGATTAATGAAAAATCAGATATTATGAATGATAAATTGCCATTAAGTCAAGACTATTTGAATAAATTCATCTCGAAATTCGGACTGGAAGACCTTGGAAAAGCAACCATTCGGGAAATTGTGGGATTAGTTAATCAGGTTTCCGATGACTCCGGTGTGACTTTTCTGCGCATGGAGATGGGAGTTCCCGGATTAAAACCTTCTGATATCGGCACAAACGCTGAAATTGAGGCCTTAAAACGTGGAGTTGCATCTGATTATCCGATGGTTGACGGTGTGAAAAGCCTGAAAGAAGAAGCCTCAAAATTCATTAAAAACTTCATGAATGTTGACATTAAACCTGAAGCTTGTGTTCCTACCGTAGGCTCAATGCAAGGTGGATATGCTAGTTTTCTGATGTGTGCTAATATTGACGAAAAGAAAGATACGGCATTATTTATTGACCCCGGCTTTCCGGTTCAAAAACAGCAATTTCGGGTACTCAATCAAAAATACGATAGCTTTGATGTTTACAATTACCGCGGAGAAAAGTTAAAAGCTAAACTGGAATCCTACTTGAAAAAAGGAAATATCAACAGCATTATTTATTCAAATCCGAATAACCCCACGTGGATTTGCTTTACGGAAGAAGAGCTCCAAATTATCGGTGAATTAGCAAACAAATATGATGTCATTATCATTGAAGACCTCGCCTATTTTGGAATGGATTTTCGTCAGGATTTAAGTAAACCGGGAGAAGCCCCATATCAGCCAAGTGTCACAAAATACACCGATAATTATATCCTACTGATTTCCAGCTCAAAAGCCTTTAGCTATGCAGGACAACGTTTAGCAATTACTGCAATTTCAGACAAGCTGTATCATAGAAAATATCCACTATTAAAAACACGCTTCGGCGCTGATGAATTTGGATATACCTTTGTATTAAGAATTATTTATTCCCTTTCATCTGGGGTATCACATTCTGCTCAATATGCACTTGCCGCAATGTTTAAAGCAGCCAATGAAGGAACCTTTAACTTTGTTGAATCTGTCAAAGAATACGGAGAGCGCGCAAAAATCATGAAACAATTGTTTCTTAATGCAGGCTTTAAAATTGTATATGACAAAGACATCGACAAGACATTGGCAGACGGATTTTATTTCACAATCTCCTATCCCGGAATGTCCGGCGGTGAATTGCTGACAGAATTAATTCGTTACGGCATTTCAGCAATTGCACTCGACAATACCGGTTCAGAACACACCGAAGGACTTAGAGCCTGTGTTTCACAAATCGGATTGGATAAGATGGATGTACTAAAATCCAGAATTGAAGCCTTTGAAAACGATCATAAATAAGATAAAAAGGGGCTGAAATTCAGTCCCTTTCTTTTTTAAAAAATATGCAAACCAACTTAAATAAAGAAAAAGCATTTTTCATTGAATATACTGACAGTTTTCTTGAAAAAGGAAATTCAACACTCAATGAAAATATCAATTTGAAAAAAGCGCATTCATTGCGAGTGACAGATCATGCCATAAAACTTGCAAAATCACTAAAATTAGATGCACATTCCGTGGAATTGGCAGGTATCATAGGGCTTTATCACGACATCGGCAGATTTACACAATACCGCGATTATCATACCTTTTCAGATAAAGACTCAATTTATCATGGCGATTTGGGAATTAAAGTACTGCAAGACTTACAAAAACCCATGCTTTTTTCCAGCACAGAATGGAAAATTATCCTTACAGCAATCCACAATCACGGCTTACCGAAAATTGAGCCAAATCTTAATGAAGAAGCCCTGCTGTTCAGTAAAATTATCCGTGATGCGGATAAAATGGATATATTCTATATAGTTGATGCCTATTATAAATCCATGCTAAAAGGGAAGCGGAATGTAGCATTAGAACTTGGTTTAAAGAATGAAGACAAACTCAGCGAAGGAGTTTTTAAGTCATTTATGAATGAAGAAATCATTCTAAAATCAGACATGCAGTTTATTAATGATTTCAAGGTGTTGCAAGCTGCATGGATTTTCGATTTGAATTTTGAATATACTAAGCACTATATCCGAGAAACAGATTATTTACAAAGCATCATATCACAAATTACGGTTCCGGACAAGCGTGCACTTATTAAAGTCAAAGCAGAAAATTATCTGGCATCAAGCCATTAAATTTCCATGCTTCGAATATCGGCAAAACTCCCTGATGGATACTTGGTTTTCAGTGCATCCATCGCTTCAAGCAATTTCGGAGCTAATTCCAGCGGACGCGGCATTTTATCGGTTCCACGAGCTGCTCGCAATTTATCCAAACTAGGGAAACGCTCATCAGATTCCAAGGAAGCAATATGTGCCTGCATGTCGGTATCCACCAAGCCCGGAGCCAAAGCACTAAAATGCGTTTCCGGCAATTCCTGCGCATAAAGTTGCATCATCATATTTAAAGCCGCCTTGCTCAACGAGTAAGCATTCCATCCGCGATTGCCATTTACCGCAGCACCTGATGATATTGCAACAAGCTGATGAAATTTCACATTGGATTTAATAAGAAAATCCAATAAATATTTATTCGCCCAAAGATTAATTTCCATGACAGATTTCATCGACTCTGTTGACACTTCATGCATATCTCCGATTTCGCCCAAGACACCTGCATTCAGCACGATTAAATCCCATTCAGGATTTGCTTCTAAAACAGGTTTCAGTGCATTTTGCATTGCATTTCGGTCAGTTAGATCAGCATACACATGATGATAAGATTTACATTTACGTAATTTGGCATTGTCTTTTCGGCTAAGTCCGTAAACCAGATGATTTCGACTTGACAGATATCGGGCAAGACCATCTCCCAGGCCGCTGCTTGTTCCTGTAATCAGTATTTTTCTCATAAATTTAAAACAAACGTCAAAAAAAAATGTTCAAACAGCAATATTTTTATAATTACAACCACATGATAGACAAATCAAACAGGAAAGTCTAATATAAAAAAAATACGTGTTTTTGCGTAATATTTTGTCATATATTTGCCCGTAATTTAGTACATAAAAAAGGTGATAGATTATGAATAAAGGATTATTTAACTTAATCTTAACAATCTTGATTGTTTTGATATTTGGAACACAGCTACTGGCGCAAGGTGTAGCAATTAATAACGATGGAACCAATGCAGATGGGTCTGCCATGTTGGATGTAAAATCAACAGTGTCTGGGATATTAATTCCCCGCATGACTCAAGCAGAACGTAACGCCATCAGTTCGCCGGCTACCGGTTTAATGATTTACCAGACGGATAATACAGGGGGGTTTTATTAT
>JAQIBY010000148.1 GCA_027858835.1 Bacteroidales bacterium
AAGAAAACCGGTTAACTCGTTTACAAATGCTTAACATACGGATATAGGTTTATAACGTAGTCTTTTGTGGGTGGAGTTGTGTATATAAGCGGGTTGGCTTTTATTGAAAAACCCGAAACAGCACAGACAAACAGAATAAAAAAACAGCAACATAGAAAAATATTAACCAATTAAAAAAGCGGGACAAAAAATGCGACAAAAACGATTAAAATTAAGTGCCATACTTTTGTTAGGACTCGGATTAACAGGGTTACAAGCACAAGAAGCAATATCAGCTTCAGGCGGAAATGCTTCGGGCAGCGGAGGCACGGCAAGCTATTCCGTAGGACAAATTGTTTACACTACTAACACCGGAACAAATGGTTCGGTGGCACAAGGCGTGCAGCAACCGTTTGAAATTTCGGTAGTAACAGGATTGGAAGAAGCCAAAGGCATTAACCTTTCGGTTTCAGCTTATCCCAACCCTACAACCGATTTTCTAAATCTTAAAGTTGAGAATTATGACAATGCAAATTTGTCGTATCAGCTTTTCGACATCAGCGGAAAACTTTTAGAAACAAAAAATATCACTGGCAACCAAACTAGCATTGTTATGAGCAATCTTGTACCTGCCACGTACTTTGTGAAAGTAATACTAGGAAACAAAGAAGTAAAAACATTTAAAATCATTAAAACTCAATGAGACAGTGTTTTTCTAAAAAACACGTAATCAAATTAGTCCCGATAGCGAAGCGTATCGGGAACAAACAAAACGAAGTGAAATTAAAAACATAAAACAATGAAACAAATATTTACACTTTTAGCAGCAGTATTAATTACTGCAAGTGTGTTCGCTCAATCACCAGAAAAAATGAGTTATCAGGCAGTCATCCGCAATAGTAGTGATGCCTTAGTTACCAACATGCAAATAGGAATGCAAATAAGCATTTTGCAAGGTTCGGCAGATGGAACAGCGGTTTACACTGAAACCCAAACACCAACTACTAATGCAAATGGATTGGTAAGTATTGAAATTGGTGGCGGAGCAGGTTTTAATTCAATTGATTGGGCAAACGGACCGTGTTTTATTAAAACTGAAACAGATCCAACTGGTGGCGAAACATATACAATAACAGGAATCAGCCAATTATTAAGCGTACCTTATGCTTTGCACACAAAAACTGCCGAGAGTATAAGCGGAGAAATTACCGAAACCGACCCGATATTTACTGCTTGGGATAAAAACTACGATGATTTAACAAATACCCCTGCGATTCCAACCGTTCCAACAGATGTAGGTGACTTTAACAACGATGTTGGGTATTTAACTGAATACACCGAAACCGACCCTGTTTATGGAGCATCGGTAGCCAGCGGTATAACTGGAACTGACATTACCAACTGGAACAATAAACTTGATAGTGAAACCGACCCCAGCGTACCCTCCGGTACACAAATCGGCGAAATGCAATACTGGGACGGTAGTGAATGGGTAACAGTGGAACCCGGAAGTTCAGGAGCTATCCTATTATTTATAAATGACAAACCTACATGGGGGATACAAGGAATGGAAGATGGTGACACCTATAATCCAACAACCGGAAAAGTATGGATGGATCGCAATCTGGGTGCTTCACAAGTAGCCACCAGCAGCACCGATGCCGCTGCTTACGGCGACCTGTATCAATGGGGCCGTGGAACAGACGGACACGAAAAACGTACCTCTGGCACCACAACTACCAACGCAACAACAGCAGTACCTAATGACGGAAATGCTTGGGACGGCTTGTTTATCAAAGAGGGAAGTTCACCCTACGACTGGTTAACATCACAAAACGACATGCTTTGGCAAGGTGTAAGCGGCACCAATAACCCATGCCCAAGTGGTTACCGCCTGCCTACTGAAGCTGAGTGGGAAGCAGAATTCGCAAGCTGGAATAGCGAAGATGCAGATGGCGCTTTTGCCTCACCGCTTAAATTGCCCGTGGCAGGCTACCGCGACAACGGCAATGGTTCGCTCTACGATGTGGGTTCCTTCGGCGGCTATTGGTCAAGTACGGTTAGCGGTACCAATTCACGCAGCCTGATCTTCAACAGCAGCACTGCCAGCATGTTCAGCTTCTACCGAGCGTACGGGAACTCTATGCGTTGCATTAAGGATTGACCACTTTTTACCCTGAGCAGACTTGTGTGTAAGCTTGTGAGTGTCAAAGGGTAATTTATTTTTGGAAATATCCACAATATGACAATAGTAGAAAAAACACAAGTTAGTGCCGATAAAACAAGGTTTACACTTTTTAAAGAGGGGTTATTTTATAAGTGCTATAACGAGGATGCTATGGTTTTTGTGAAAATGGTAAAAAACTATAAGGTAAACTCAAAACTTCCTACCCGTTTTCCTACAGCAGAAAGCGCTCACTCCCTGCAATGCAAACAAAAACTCCAAAAAACACCACAAAACCTCCCGAATTTGCATAATTTGTGCTATCTTTCGGAAGAAAACAGGCTAACTCGCTTAAATGCTTACACTTAATTACAAATGCTTAACACACGAATATATGAGGCTGTATTTCAGGCTTTTGGTGAGTAGGATGTGTATATAAACGAGTTGTAGCCAATTCGAGAAAACAACCTGCATAATAAGAAATTAACCTTATAAATTTTATCTTTGAGGTAAAATATAGATAGATGGAATTAATTCAAAATACGAACGAGTATAAAAAATGGATTGAGGAATTAAAATCAGAGATTCAGAAGTCTCAGATTAAAGCAGCTATTTCTGTTAATCATGCACTTCTGGATTTGTACTGGAGGATTGGAAAATCAATTTCTGAGAAAATAAATCAAGAAAATTGGGGCACGTCAGTTGTTGAAAATGCATCTAAAGATTTAAAAAATCATTTTCCAAATCAGCAAGGATTTTCTCGCTCAAATCTGTTCTCAATGAGGAAATGGTATGAGTTTTATGTAAAGTCAGAACTTGAAATTGAAAAAGTCCAACAACTTGTTGGACAAATTCCTTAAGGACATAATGTGCTGATTATCACAAAATCTAAAAACATCGAAGAAGCTATCTTTTACATCAATAAAACAGTCGAGAATAATTGGTCAAGAGCTGTTTTGGAGCATCAAATAGATTTGGATTTTTATAATCGTTCAGGGAAAGCAATAACTAATTTCAATGAAACGCTACCAGCTCCGCATTCAGAATTGGCGATTGAGACATTAAAAGACCCATACAAATTTGATTTTCTGACAATAAAGGAAAAAGCATTAGAGAAAGATATTGAAGAGCAACTTGTAAAACATATCACATCTTTCCTACTTGAACTTGGAGGAGGATTTTCATTTGTTGGACGACAAGTACCTGTAAAAATTGATGGAGAAGATTTCTTTATTGACTTGTTATTCTATCATATTAAATTGAAATGTTATGTGGTTGTAGAACTGAAATCAGTAAAATTCAGAGCAGAGTATGCTGGAAAAATGAATTTGTACCTTTCAGCAGTTGATGACTTAATTAAAAGTGAAAATGAAAATCCAACGATTGGATTGCTTCTTTGCAAAAGTAAATCGGAAGTTATAGCTGAATACGCACTTCGAGGAACAACACAACCAATTGGAGTTGCAGAATATGAAATTATAAAATCAATACCGATTGACTTAAAACCGGAATTACCGACGGTAGAAGAAATACAGAAAGAACTGGCTACAACAATAGCTAAAAACAATGCTAGCAAAAGTGCACAATGATAATTTTTAGTAAATTTAAACGATAGAATAATAAATAAACGGGCGAGGTGAGAAGCCGCACTGCTTTTAGCCTACCCGTTTCCTGCAACAAAAACCACTCACTCCCTGCAATGCAAACAAAAACTCCAAAAATCTTCACAAAACCGCTCGCATATTGCATAATTTGTGCTATCTTTCGCAAGAAAACTAGCTAACTCGTTTACAAATGCTTACACTTAATTACAAATCCTTAACACACGAATATATGAGGCTGTATTTCAGGCTTTTGGTGAGTGAGGTGTGAATATAAACGAGTTAGAGCACAATTTTTTTTAAAAAAACTAAATATGGAAAAAAATCTTTTATACTATCCTTACATTAATATTCCAAATAATAGTTGGACTACAAAAAGCATTTTATACTGGGATAAAGTTGGAATTATTGTTCCAGATGAATTTCATTGGAAGCCTGAAAAATTTGAGCCTTATACGGTTGAATTACTCAAGAGTGATTTAATTGAAGGGATGTATGTTGGACAACACATTTATGAATTACGTAATATTGAGAAAGTTTTTTTCAACTTACTAGATAGTGAACAATTCAACTTGGAACAACATCAACTTAATTTTCAGAAGGGTAATCACTTGAAAATCTATCGTGAAAAATTTACAGAGTTTTTATTGAGGCAACTTATTGAAATTAAATTAGCAAGTAGAAATCCAGAAGATGGATCAACAATTCTAATTGAATACAATACTGCTAAAATACTTATGTTTTACTTAGTAACAACCTTGAGTTTTGTCAAAAATTACACCCCATCAACTGATAAAATAGAATTTCTCAACATGAACTTTGACAATTCTAATGATCAAATGAAATTAAGCAGTATAAGACAGAATTTAATTGATGATTTAATACCATTTCCCATTACTGTCCCATTAAAATCTAAAAAAGTTCTTTGAAATATTTGAGATTTAGTTGGTTATAGCATTTTCTCGATTAAACGGATTTCAATTTGCATTTTGCAATCTTAAAGATAATT
>JAQIBY010000183.1 GCA_027858835.1 Bacteroidales bacterium
ATCAAAGCTGAAGTAAAATACTGTATTGACGATCCGATAATTACACTAACGGCTGCCAGTGAAGGTGGAATTTGGGCAGGAAATGGAATTACAGACAGCATTGCAGGGACGTTTGATCCGCATATGGCAGGGGAAGGAGCGCATCAAATCATTTATTTCTCAAACGAACTTTGTGGAGATGCTGACACTGTAGTTTTCACAATTTATCCGAGAGCGAATGCAGAAATCACTGCTGTGGATGACTTGTATCTTGATAACGACCCGATTCAGCTTGAAACGGTTGATCCGGATGGAGTTTGGTCAGGAAGCGGAGTCGATAACTTGGGATTATTTGATCCATTGGGCGCAGGAATTGGTGAACATACAATTAGCTACACGATTGAAGCACAATGTCCTGATACGGACAGTATAATTATCATCGTTAACCCGGAACAAATACCAGATTTGAATATTTCAAATGTTATCACACCAAATGGCGACGGTTACAATGACACATGGAAAATTGACGGAATACGTGCATTTGAATCGGTAAGCGTGAATATCTTTAATCGTTGGGGTAATCAGATTTATCACTTTGAAGGAACCGGCAATGCATATTATGATGCGACAAATCAATGGAATGGAAAACGCAATGGGAAACCACTTCCAATGGGGAATTATGTTTATGTATTAAGGCTTGGTGAGAACACATATAAAGGAACTATTACACTGATTCATTAAAACCAATGCTATGAAACGATTTGTATTTATAATCCTTTTTCTTGGTGTAAGCTTTAGCCTATTTGCCCAACAATTGCCGTTATATAGTCAGTATATGTTTAACAAATTACTGATTAATCCGGCAATCACAGGAAGTGAAGAGGGAATTCCAATACGTTTAACAGCACGACAGCAGTGGGTTGGAGTTGATAATGCTCCATCCACGCAAATCGTTAGCGGACATTATCAACTGAGAAATGAAACGATGGGTATTGGAGGAATTATTTTTGCAGATCGATTTGGGCCGGAATCAAGAATTGGGATACAAGCAAATTATGCTTACATACTTCCGATTTTCAATAAATCAACACGATTGGCATTTGGGCTCTCTTTTCAAGTTTTCCAATACCAAATCGATTATAATCAATTAATTACACTAGAAGAAAATGATCCTGCAATTAATTTTAATAAAGAAAACAGTTGGTTACCTGAAAGTGATTTCGGATTATATCTTTATGGGGAAAATTACTATGTCGGAATCTCAGCAAATCAGATGATTGAATTGCAAATGAAGATAGGTGGAGAGTATGCTGAAATGAACACCTTAAAACGGCATTATCATGTTTTAATGGGATATCAAGCTCAAATTTCCCAACTTTTCGCATTAGAACCCTCAGTATTAATAAAAGCGACAGAAAGCACACCTGTACAACTGGATCTTAATTTAAAAGCAATTTACAAAAAAGATTATTGGGCAGGGGTTTCCTATCGGACATCAGGTGATATTGTTTGCTTAATTGGTTTAACATTTGAAGAATTTGAATTTGGATTTGCAACGGACTTTGCAACATCAAGCCTAAGCCACTATCAGTCAGGAAGCTTTGAGCTTTTATTGGGATACAAAATTGGACAAACACAACATGTTGGTCGGAGCTTTTTCTAATTAGCACAAAATTAAAACGAAAAAATGAATATTTATATATCAAATCAGATTATGAAAAAACTAAGCTTAATATTACTTATCGCAATGATTTCAGGGGCAGCACTTGCGCAACAATTGCCCTTGTATTCTCAATACATGTATAATCGAATGCTGATTAATCCAGCTGTCACAGGCTCTGAAAATGGCATTCCGATAACGCTTACTGCGAGACAACAATGGGTAGGCATAGACAATGCTCCATCTACGCAAGTGCTAAGCGCACATACACGACTCAATAATGGAACGATGGGTGTTGGAGGCATGCTATATTCTGATAAATTCGGAAGTGAAAATCGGATTGGAATTCAGGCAAACTACTCCTATATGCTGCCCCTGTTTTATGATTCGCATTTAAGCTTTGGCTTGTCCTTTCAAGTATTTCAATACCAATTGGATTATCGGGACATGGTCGCTGTTGATGCCAATGATCCGGCAATCAGTAATTATACCACAGAATCAAGTTGGCTACCGGAAACAGACTTTGGACTTTATCTCTTTAACGACTACTATTTTGTTGGATTGTCGGCAAATCAGATGATTGAATTACCAGTAAAAATTGGAGGACAAGAAGTTGATTTAAACAGACTGGCACGACATTATCATTTAATGGGAGGATACAAATTTGATTTGAAAAATGATTTCGAAATTGAACCGTCAGCATTAATTAAAGGGACATTTAAATCCCCTTTCCAGCTTGATATCAATGTCAAAGGAATATATCAGGAAAACTACTGGCTAGGTCTCTCCTACCGTACCGATGGAAATATCATCACCATCTTGGGACTACATTACGATCCCATAGATTTTGGGCTCGCAATTGATTTTGCCACATCCAAAATTTCAAGTGTGCAGCATGGTTCATTTGAGATTTTTGTAAAATATACAATTAATACAAAACCAAAAAGCATGGGAAAAAGTAAATTATAAATTCCTAACTACAACAGTTTAACAATATAAAACATTACGTATGAAACATATAATTAGTATCCTTATTTGTTTAGCAACAATTGGGCAACTTTTTGCGCAAGAAGTGGAATGGGTAAACCAAATAGACCAAACATCAGGTGATCATTTTACTGATTATGTGAGCGTACTTGATTTAGCGAAAGACAAAGATAACAATGTGTTTGTCACGGGAACAATAAGCGGCATAATCGATTTTGATCCGTATAATCCAGGTGGCGAACTATCAGCCTATTATGGCAGCTGGTACAGTGAGGATCCTTATGTGGCTAAATATGATGCCGATGGAAATTTTTTATGGGCAAAACATATCATAGCTGAGCAAGGACTTGGTGCAGGAAACTCACTCGCAGTTGACGATGCAGGAAATGTATATGTAGCAGGAAATCAATACGATGGCGACCTTGCTTGCTTTTTAGCCAGATACACTGCCAATGGAACCCAATCATATTATTATAGCATGAAAGGCTATACGACCTCTTCTCAAGCTGGATTGATAACATTAGATAAGAACGGAAATTTATATTTTTTTAACCGATTTGATGGAACAAATATTGACCTTGATCCAACAGGCAGTACATCATTACATTCAGCAGTAGGAGGCTACGATGCCTATATTGCAAAATTTACAGCTTCTACCGGAAACTTCCAATGGGCAAAATCTTTTGGTGGTACAGGTTATGAATCACCTTATGACATTGAAACAGATAATACTTACATTTATGTTACTGGAGGTTTTCCCAACACTGTGGATTTTAATCCAGATGCCGGCACAAACAACCTAACTTCTGCAGGGAGTAATGATATCTTTATTGCAAGATATGAATGCAGCACCGGCGCATACGACTATGCTTACCAGCTTGGATCTTCTGAAATCGCTGCCGGATACAATATAGAACTTGATAACACTCATATGTATATCGCTTTCCAATACAAAGGGACAGTTGATTTTCAAGTTGGTGCCGGAGCCTATAATCTAACATCAGCAAATTTAGGAGCTGACTTTTCTTATCCCCTTTTCCGAATGAATAAAAATAATCTGGCTGTTGATTGGGGGTATAATACGCCATTTACAAATGGTCCACCATCCATGGATTTATTCGAAGATGGAATTATTATAGCCCACAAATTTACCGATGGGGCAGATTTCGATCCAGGTGCTGGGGTACATACTTTATCAAACACATTTTCATCAGGAGCCGCTCTTTACCTCGATTATAATAGAGTGTTCCAATGGGCAGTTGTTGCTTCAGAGCCAACATCTTCATCATATTATCAATGCGTTGTAGCAGATAATGAAAATGGATTTTTCTATGGAACAGATTTCACAGGCGACGTAGACGTAGATCCTGATGGAAACACACAAACTCTCACTCCAGGAGCTCAGGGAGATGATGCTTTTGTATCGCATTGGACAGTTTGCGAACCCGTTGCAATCACAACCCAGCCCTCACCATCATCAACAAATATTTGTGAAGGAAATTCTCAAACATACTCTGTTTCTGCGACAGGAACATCACCAATAGCTTATCAGTGGCTTCGAAATGGAACACCAATTACAGGAGCAACATCAAGTTCATACGCAGCATCTCAATCTGGCACATATTTCTGTTATGTTTCAAATGCATGTGGCAATGAAAACTCAAGTTCTGTCAGCTTAACTGTTGACACTAATGTGGGAATTACATCAGCGAGCGCATCAGAAAGTCCAATTTGCGAAAATGCAACAACACAAATAACAGCAAACGGAATAAGCGGAACAGGTGCGAGTTTAACATGGTGGACAGGTGCAGGTGGCACCGGTTCAAATCTCGGTTCATCAAACCCCTTAACGGTCAATCCCGGAACATATTATGCAAGAATAACCGGAACTTGTGGAAGTCCAGCTGAAGCATCTGTCACTGTCGCTTCAGATCCGCAACCAACAGCTTCGGCAGGTGGTAATGAAACAATTTGCTCAAATGGAAATGCAACAGTCAGTGGCGCAACGGCCAGCAACGGAAACATTGCGTGGACACATAACGGAAACGGTTCACTCAGCGATGCAGCAACACTTACTCCGACTTATAACGCCGATCCGGCGGACGAAGGAAGCACCGTAACACTCACAATGACGGTTACAAGCACAAATGCATGTGCTACACAAACCGCTACGGCAACTTATTCAGTGATTGTCGATCCGCTACCAACGGCTTCTGCAGGTGGTAACGAAACAATTTGCTCAAATGGAAATGCAACGGTCAGTGGCGCAACGGCCAGCAACGGAAGTATTGCGTGGACACATAACGGAAACGGCTCACTCACCGATGCGACAACACTCACTCCGACTTATAATGCCAATCCGGCTGACGAAGGAAGCACGGTAACACTCACGATGACGGTTACAAGCACCAATTCATGCGCTCCACAAACCGCTACTGCAACTAATTCAGTGATTGTCGATCCGCAACCAACGGCTTCTGCAGGTGGTAGCGAAACAATTTGCTCAAATGGAAATGCAACGGTCAGTGGCGCAACGGCCAGCAACGGAAGTATTGCGTGGACACATAACGGAAACGGCTCACTCACCG
>JAQIBY010000051.1 GCA_027858835.1 Bacteroidales bacterium
GCACGAGCGCTCATGAAGTTGCCGCGCTGCAATCAGATAGTTGTATCTCGTGTGATTTCATCCCTGGGGCTTTCCAGTCGTCAGAGTGATACTTTTGTGAAGGCCTTTCTTAGTGCCACGAATGAGGCCCAGCAGCAATACCTTCTTGACTGCCCCGAGGTAGCCTTTGAACGCGCAGAACCCGATATACCTTATATTGTAGCGCGTTTTATATTAGGCCATTAAGTCTTTTAGTGAGTAATTATTAAATCTTCTCGTTTTGGTTTTTCTGATTTTTTTGAGTTCGTTTTTCGCCTGAATTTCAATCCAAAGCATTGGGTCATTATTAAAAATTTTTCCCAAGATGATTGCTAATTCATAATTTATCGGTCTCTCTCCGTTTATTAATTTGCTCAAATTAGAAGGATTTATTTCAATGTAATGAGCAAATTTCTTTTGGGGGATTTCCAGTGTTTTCAAATATTCCTTTAAAAAATCCCCTGGAAGTTTAAGTTCGGTTACTTCAGATTCCAGATAATCTTGCATTTGAAATTTGATTGCCAACAATTCAATCTCCCTTTGTTGTGCTTCTGACCGACTTTTTACCTTATTCAATATTATGGCCTGGAAATCTTTAAATTCATCTGTTCCAGTATCCATTGGATTGGTTAACATTCCATTTGTTGGCTCTGTGTTACTATTTCGTTTCATTGTTTTATTTTTTTTCAAGGTATTCATTAATCAATTTCAGTCCGTTTTCATTATCAATATACATCCTTTGTCCAAGCCCTACTGACGCACCATATTTTTTCGAATACCATTTTATTAGGCTTGTTTTCGCCATAAAGGTTAAAAATCCTTTGTAAGCACTATTCAATTTGAAACTTTCTTTACATGCAAAGGCAATCAAACAGCCGGCGACATAATCATATTTCTTATTTTTTCGTCCGATGTTATGCGGTGCTATTTCTAAAGCATTCATAATGAGCATTTCATTTTCTGTTTTTAGTTGTACCGCACCTTCAACGCTTGGATTTAATCCAATTGTTCTTAAGATTAACATTCTGGAATTTTTTTCTTTGCTTAATTCTCTCCAGTTGAAATTCCATCCATCTTTTTTTAATGGTATTTCATTTGGTTCAGGGACAACAATTTCGGCCTTTACTAATTGGTCGTTTTTTACGTCTAATATGTAAATCATTTATTTGTTTTTCTCTTAGTAAAGATAATGAAAGTTGTCAGGAATGTATAATTTAGTTATATGAAATTGTCCTTTTTGTTTAAATGCGCTACAACGCATTCATAACGTCATTGACGGTATGAATCCATAAACGACAATTGCGTTTAAGAATCTTTTGCGAATCAGTTTGTTAAACCAAAAGTATCATTAAATCTCTGAAAATTTCTAATTATTTGTTAAAATTCAGATCTTAAGCGACGAAATTTTGTGTGGTGAAATCCGGAAAACAAGATTCCCGGAGTAGAAAAATTCCGGCAACAACTACCTCGCAAATCCAACCCCCATGCATTGAAATTCCTATATGCCATCGAAAGCGCCCCAGCTCCCTAGAACTCTGCCGGCCGGGTAACGTCCAACAACGGGTAAAATGATTCCCGCCACTTTATAAGAGACGGGATTTTTTATCTCGTGGGGAATCATTCAGCCCTAAATGTTGTATGCCAGTTATTTTTTCAAATATTCCATTCTTGATTTTGTCATCTGAAAACTCTGTTTCAATCTTACATCAATATTTTTCTCCGATCCATAATCATTTATATATCGATTGTAAATACTTTCAGCTAATTCAAAAGCTCTCAGATTTTCTCCTTCCATAATTAAGGAATCAATTTTTCGGTAACCTTTGATTGAGTCATTTGATGATATTTTGACGAAGTATAAGGGCTCAAGGCATAAAAACAACCCAAAGGATAAAACTTAAACAGCTTCTCAGGCTTACTTATTGATTTTAAATGGTTTTATCGAACTTGTGAACTGTATGGTTTGTGGAACGGTTTGATATTTATTAATCACCCCTATTGCCGTGCATCCTACTCCGGTAGTTTGGTAATCGAAATTGAATGTTACACCATCCGATTTGATCAATTGATAGGTGTATTTTGCCTTTGACAAATTTTCGGTGCTGTAATTATAGCAATTGAAATTGAATGGTTCAGCTGCCGAAAACTCAATTCCGATTCCTTCAGCATTTGTCAGTCGCACATAGTGGTTGTCGGTGCGCAAGCCACAATCCTGAGGCAGCAAATACGGTACAAACATTGCATCAACTGTCGACTGATAAAGCCCAATACGGTAGCCGGTTTTGCGGTCTGGATAATTCTCCTGCGGCCCACGTCCAAACCATTCAACATTTTGCATTTGGTCATCGAAAACCCATTTTGTTCCGATGCGTGGCAACGACATGGGCATTCTTCCATTCGGATTAATCGTGTGCTGTAAACTAATTTCACCGTCGGGCGAAATCGTATAAATCATCTCATTTTCAAAGCCAGCCCTGCCTGCATTTCCAAAAAGAGCAATTTTACGAATACTGACAATTACATTTTCAGCCTTATTTTCAATCCGAAATGATTCAAGTTTTGACTTCATATTATCCAGACCGATGGAGTACCATGCAGTGGCAACCATCCTTTCGTAGCCCTCGGTTCTAGGAGATACATTAACCGAATAAAAGGTCCAGTCGTCCACTTCGTTCGCCAGAGGGGCACGCCAAACATTGAGTTGCGCACCCTGTTTCAGCAATTCTTCACCCATGTATTTCATGGAAAACAATTGTCCATCGGCTTTATTAAAGGTATAATCGAAATTCACTCCGGATACAATCAAATGTTGCTCATTATCTGTCACTTTTAAAGGATTGGTCTGATGCTGTACCATTTTTTTATCGGCAGGAACAATCCATGGCAATTCCAATTGATCCCAACACAGTTCAAAACCCTTCGGCGCCCATTGCGTAGCTTCTTTCGAATGAAAACTGACTGTTGCCAAATAGGTTGCACCGGCTTTTAGCTGAGGTTTTTGGATAGGAAGAACGTAGATTTTTTTTGCTTCCGGTTCGACATCCACCTCCAATTTTCCGGAAGCTATTGATATTCCATTTTCCTCCAGATTCCAACGTGCTTCAAAGGCATTCGTATTGGTAAAAAAGTTTCGGTTCTGCACTTCAATTTCCATTTTTTCGGCATTGCTCCACTTTACAGAAATGGGTTGAGCCGACTTTTTCATTTGCCACATTTCAGGCTGCGCAACCCGATCGGGCCAAATAGATCCATAGTTACGCGCGCCAATTCCATAGCTGAAAAACTCGCCTTCGTTTTGCTCCTGTTCAAAATCGAGCCACAAAGCTGCACGATTTTTCAAGTCTGGTTTTGCTGCAAATAAATCATTGATTTCAATCGCTTTTGGGAAAATACCCACTTGATCGATAATGGCATCGCACAAATAACCGGAGGTATGCTGACCATGTCTCTCAGCATTCTTGCCCACATTAAGAGGAAAAGGGAAATTGGTAATATTCCCGGTGACCGGTTTTTCAGCCACCTTTTGGTTGTCGATAAATAGTGATATCGATTTCCCGTTATAAATACCTGCCACATGATGCCAGTTTTGTGTCCAATCGTTGGGTAAAGCAGCACGGACATGGTTTTTTTTCGAAGTATAGATATAGAAATCGAGTGAATCGGCACCGATTTGCTGCAAACCAAATTGATAGTTTCCTTTGGTGAGCAGTGTTCCACCCATTTTCATTAAATCGTGTGGAAAAATCCAAAGCGAAACCGTTAGTTCATCACCCGAGATTTCAATATTTCTATCCTGATAAACTTCCACCCACTGATCGTGACCATTCAGATCAATACCTTTTCCATCGTGTCCGGCAACCAGTTTGGCGCGTCCCATGATATGAGTTGCTAC
>JAQIBY010000068.1 GCA_027858835.1 Bacteroidales bacterium
ATATAATAATTGGATTTCACAAACATAATTTATAACTTGACCCCTAATTTATACAAAGCACACAGCTAAATGAATTGCAAACACAAAAAACCAGTAATCAACATTGCAAGTGTTTTTAAACAAAAAAAAGCGACTGTCGCCGCTTTAAATGTTTTCACAACGGAATAATCCTTATTGTGATTTGCTTTCAAATTGTAATTCAAAGATAGACAAAATATTTAAAATAACAAACCATGAGTAAAAAAATTTTAGGACTCGACTTAGGAACCAACTCAATTGGTTGGGCGTTAGTGAATGAAGCAGAAAATAAGAATGAACAATCAGATATAATAAAATTAGGAGCTAGAGTTATTCAATATGATAACTTTAGTAAAGTTGATAAAAGTGGAAAAGTCTCTGAATCAAAAGATCCTACAAACGATTTTTTAGGAGGGAAAAGCCTGTCTCCTAATGCTTCTAGAACTCTTAAACGAGGAGCAAGAAGGAATTTACAACGATTTAAATTAAGAAGAAAAGAGCTAATTAAAATCCTAATAAAAAACAAATTTGTTGAGGAGGATACACCTTTAACAGAAATTGGAAAAAACACAACACATGAAACTCTTTCATTACGTGCAAAAGCAGCAAAAGAAAGAATTAATTTAGAAGATTTTGCAAAAGTGCTTTTAATGATAAATAAAAAGCGCGGTTACAAAAGTAGTCGTAAGGTAAATAACGATGATGAAGGAACTTTAATTGATGGGATGGGTGTTGCAAAATATCTTTACGACCATCAAATGACTCCTGGACAATATGTTTATAAACTATTGAAAGAAAACAAAAAATACATACCCGATTTTTATCGTTCTGATTTAAAATCAGAATTTAACAAAGTTTGGAGTTGCCAAAAACAATTTTATCCTGACATTTTGGATGAAGAACTTTATAAATCACTTGAAAATCAAGGGCAACAAAATAGCAGAAAAAGATTTTTAGGAATAAAAGGAATCTACACCGCAGAAAACAAGGGTAAAAGAGACGAGGTAAAACTGCAATATTACAAATGGCGCAGCGAAGCTATCGAAAAGAAACTAACTATCGAAGAAGTTGCTTATGTTTTGGTTGAAATTAATAATAATCTTAATCAATCTAGTGGTTACTTGGGAGCTATAAGCGACAGAAGTAAAAGGTTATATTTTGATAATTTAACTGTTGGGGAATATATTTACAATCAAGTCAACGAAAATCCACATACTTCCTTGAAAAACCAAGTTTTCTATCGCCAGGATTATCTCGATGAATTTGAACGCATATGGGAAGTTCAAGCAAAGTATTATCCAAATATACTTACTAATGAACTAAAAGAACAAATACGTGATGTTATAATTTTTTATCAACGAAAATTAAAATCACAAAAAGGATTAATAAGTTTTTGCCATTTTGAAAGTAAAGAAGAAGAATATTTTGATGAAACAACTCAAAAAACTAAAAAACGTTTTATTGGGCATCGGGTTGTTCCAAAATCATCGCCATTATTTCAGGAATTTAAAATTTGGCAAATTATTAATAATCTAACATTTAGAAACATAGAAAACAAAGAAGATACTTTCGTTTTAGAAGACGAACACAGAAATTTATTGTTCGAAGAATTAAATCTACGAGGTAATCTATCTGAGAAAGATGTTTTTAAAATATTAAAACTCAAACCTAAACATTGGAAATCAAATTTTCCAAATGGTTTAGAAGGCAACCGCACAAATGCGGCGCTTTATAATATTTATCAAAAGATTGCTGAAAATGAAGGCTATGGATTTGATTGGGCAAAGAAAAATGCAACCGAAATAAAAGAAGAATTAAAAACAATATTTCCAATAATTGGAATTAATGAAAACATTTTAGATTTTGATTGCAATATTGAAAGTAATAATTTTGACAAACAAGACTCCTTTCAATTATGGCATTTATTATATTCGGCAGAAGACGACAATATAATTTCTGATGAAGACAAAGTGTTTTATGGCAACAATGCCGTTTCGCTAAAAAAGAATTTACATATAAAATATGGTTTCAAACCCGAATATGCCAAATTATTGGCAAACATTGCGTTACAAGACGATTATGGAAACCTCTCCACAAAAGCAATCCGAAAAATCATTCCTTATCTGCAGGATGGAAATGAATACTCAGAAGCCTGTACACTGGCAGGTTATAATCATTCTAACAGTTTGAAAAAAGAAGAAAATGAAAAACGAACGTTAAAACCTTATCTGGATATTTTACAAAAAAACAGCTTAAGAAATCCTGTTGTTGAAAAGATTTTAAACCAAATGGTAAATCTTATCAATCAAATAATTGATGAATACGGAAAGCCAGATGAAGTACGCATAGAATTGGCAAGAGAACTTAAAAAATCGGCAACAGAAAGAGCAGATGCCACAAAATTCATTAATGACGCTACCAGTAAAAACGATGAAATTCGCAAAATTATAAAAAAAGATTTCGGATTTACTGCCACAAAAAGTGATGTAATAAGGTATAAACTCTGGGAAGAGCTAAAAAACAACGGCTACAAAACGCTTTTTACAGACAAATATATACCAAGAGAAAAATTATTCAGTAAAGACATTGACATTGAGCACATTATTCCAAAAGCAATGCTTTACGATGATTCTTTTTCAAATAAAACACTGGCATATAGAACAGTAAATCTTAAAAAAAGAGACAGAACAGCAATAGATTTTATTGCAGAGGATTATATTGGTGATTTGCAAAACTATAATAACCGGGTAGAATCCCTTTACAAAGCACAATCAATATCTAAAGGGAAATACAAGAAATTATTAATGAGCGCAGATAAACTACCCAGCGATTTTATAGAACGTGATTTGCGAAACAGTCAATATATAGCAAAAAAAGCAAGAGCAATGTTGCTCGAAGTTTTTAAAACAGTAGTGCCTACATCTGGAAGTATAACTGATAAACTTCGTAAAGATTGGAATTTAATTAATGTAATGAAAGAACTCAATTTGTCAAAATACAGAGAATTAGGTTTGACGGAAATGCAAGTACGTTGGGATAGCGGACAAGAAAAGCAAAAGCAATTTGAAGTAATAAAAGATTGGACTAAACGAAACGACCATCGCCATCACGCTATGGACGCTTTAACCGTAGCTTTCACAACGCACAGTCACATTCAATATATAAACAACTTGAATGCATCAAGGGATAAATCAAATTCAACTCTTTACGGAATTCGTGAAACAATTACGTTTAAAGATAAAGATGACAAACGTAAATTTATTGCTCCTATGGGAAATTTCCGTAGCGAAGCTAAAAATCATATTGAAAGTATTTTAATTTCGTTTAAAACTAAAAATAAAGTAGTAACACAAAACATTAATAAAACAAAAGTCAAAGGAAAAGAAAACAAAAAAGTACAAATTACACCTCGTGGTCAGTTGCATAAAGAAACCGTTTACGGAAAAATAAAACTACCGGCAGAAAAACCAACTGTATTAAATGCGAATTTTACTTTGGAACAAGCAAATTCAATTGTTGATATAATTCAACGCAAACTCATATTGGAGCATTTATTTAAATTTGAGAATAATTCAAGTGTTGCATTTGCCGCTAAAACACTAAAAAATGACACTTTGCTTTATAAAGGAGAGCCTATAAAAAAAGTAATATGTTTCGAAGATGTTTATACTATTCGTAAGGACATTACTCCAGATAATTTTAAGAATGAAAAATTATTTGATAAAATTGTTGGTGAAAACGTTAAACAAGTTTTATTAGACCGTTTTAAGGAATTTGGGAACGATAGCAAAAAAGCTTTTTCAGATTTAGAGAAGAATCCAATATGGCTAAATAAAGAAAAAGGAATTTCAATAAAACGTGTTACCATTACAGGTGTCAGCAATACCGAAGCATTACACTGGAAAAAAAACCATCTCGGTAACGAAATTCTTGATAAAAACGGCAATAAACAAGCAGTAGATTTTGTGAGTACAAGAAATAATCATCATGTTGCCATTTATAAAGACGAAAAAGGAAATTTACAGGAAAAAGTTGTTTCATTTTATGAAGCTGTTGCACGTGTGAATACAGGCGAGACAATAATTGATTATCTTTACAATGAAAGTCTTGGTTGGACATTTTTATTTACTATGAAACAAAACGAAATGTTTGTATTTCCAAGTGATGATTTTGATCCAAATGAAATTGATTTAATGGATGAGCGCAATTATACTGAAGTTTCAAAACATCTTTTTCGAGTACAATCATTATCGATTGTAAAGTATGGTAACAATGTAGTTCGTGATTTCTACTTCAGACATCATTTAGAGACACAATCATCAGAGATAAAGGCTCTTAAGGATATTGCATACTGCCATGTAAAATCTCTTTCAGATAAAAAACTTTTAAAAGCCGTTAAAGTTAGAATTAATCATCTCGGTAAAATAGTTATAGTTGGAGAAGAAAACCATCCAAAAATAATGTAAACCAGATAAGTTAAAATGCATTTCGAAGAAGAACATATATATCACATTTTCAACCAAGGAAATAACCGGCAATCGATTTTCTTTAACCGAATGAATTATCTCTTCTTTCTAGAAAAAATGCGTACTCATCTCCTCCCCTTTGGAGATATATTAGCATATTGCCTGATGCCGAATCACTTTCATATCATGATGAAAGTTAACACAGTGGTGCTAGATGGCGCGTCTATTACTCGGGGCGCGACTCAAAGTCGCACTCCGAGTAATAGCAACCTAAACAAGGAAATCGGAATATTGCTTGCATCTTACACTAGGGCTATCAATAAGCAAAATGCATGCGCAGGTTCATTATTTCGACAAAAAACAAAAGCTGAATGCTTAACAAAAAGTAATGGTATCACACCGTCATTCTACAACACAGAGCAAGGAACGAAAATTCATATCCCAAATTCAGCTCACCTTCAAACTTGTTTTGCTTACATCCATCAAAATCCAGTAAGCGCAGACTTTGTTGACAAGCCTATTGACTGGGAATTTTCATCCTATCAGTATTATTACGGAAACAGAAATGATGACATAGCAAATCAAGCTGCAACAAAAGAAGCAGGAATAATAATTTAAAAAAACAACATGATAAAACGCACACTATACTTTGGCAATCCTTCCTATTTAAGGTTAAAGGACAAACAACTTAAGGTCATGAAACCCAAAGAAAGTGAAGAAACAGCTAGCGTCCCCATAGAGGATATTGGTGTTTTATTAATGGATCATCCACAAATCACACTCAGCAATGCGTTGCTTGCCGCTTTAATTGAAAACAATGTCGCAGTCATCGGCTGTGACAATTCACATCACCCAACCGGATTGTTTTTACCATTGGAGGGTCACATTTTGCAATCAAAACGATTTAAACAACAGGTGGAAGCATCTGAGGCATTGCGTAAAAACCTTTGGGCACAAACCGTACATGCAAAAGTACTTAACCAGGCTAAACTTTTAGAATTATCAAACATCAATCCGAAACAATTATATACACTCCTTCCACAAATCAAATCCGGGGACAGCCAAAATATTGAAGGAAGAGCAGCCAGAATTTATTGGCCATTAGCAACACAAGATAATAGTTTTGTAAGAGATCGCTATGGCTTCCCTCCTAACTCCCAGCTAAATTATGCGTATGCAATCTTAAGAGCAAGTGTTGCGCGAGCACTTGTCAGCACAGGTTTATTACCAACGCTAGGCATTTTTCATAAAAATCAATACAACGCATATTGTTTGGCTGATGACATCATGGAACCTTACCGGCCATTTTGTGACCAAATTGTATTAAAAATGTACAGCCAAAATGAGTTGGAATTTAATGAATTAAGCATGGAACAAAAAACAGAAATATTAAAATTATTAACAGCCGATGTGCTGATTGGAAAAAAGAAAAGTCCACTCATGATTGCAATAAACCGAACAACATATTCACTAGTGGAGTGTTTTGAAGGAAATCGTAGAAAAATATTGTATCCAACATTTTATGAGTCATCATGCAATTAATCAATATCGGGTTATGTGGGTTTTAGTTTTTTTCGACTTACCAACAGAAACTAAAAAGCAACGTAAAGCGGCGCAAAAATTCAGAAAAAAACTGCTTGATGATGGTTTTACCATGTTTCAGTTTTCCATCTACCTGCGAAATTGTCCCAGTCGTGAAAATGCACAGGTACACATTAAACGTATAAAAAGCCTATTACCGGAGCAAGGGCATGTTGGAATACTGAAAATTACAGATAAACAATTTGGGATGATGGAATTATTTTACAGCCGACAAGAAAAAGAAAAACCGGTGGAAGCTCAACAGTTACAATTGTTCTAAACAGTCAAATAGCATTAGTAAAATTAGTTAACAATAAGAAAAACCGATGTGATTTCATCGGTTTTTCTTATTCTAACATCTTTCTTAACACAATGAATCACAAAACATTACCAGCCATACGCTGTAATTCATTACGTCAAAGATACAATTTGAAAGCAAATCACAACGAGCTTTGAAAGTAGATTACAAAAATACGACGCTGTAATTCATTACGTCAAAGATACAATTTGAAAGCAAATCACAACATCCTGAAAATTGTCCATACAAAAGCTGACGCTGTAATTCATTACGTCAAAGATACAATTTGAAAGCAAATCACAACAACCAAGTCCTGATAGTGATTGTCTATAAAGCTGTAATTCATTACGTCAAAGATACAATTTGAAAGCAAATCACAACGGTAGAGGTGCGGTTAATGTAAGGGGAATTGCTGTAATTCATTACGTCAAAGATACAATTTGAAAGCAAATCACAACGTTTTGTTGGCGTTACATTGTTTTGCGTAAGCTGTAATTCATTACGTCAAAGATACAATTTGAAAGCAAATCACAACACAGGGATTGGAATACATGGAGTGTAACAGCTGTAATTCATTACGTCAAAGATACAATTTGAAAGCAAATCACAACAGAATGGCAGAGTTTACAAAAGTTCAGGAAGCTGTAATTCATTACGTCAAAGATACAATTTGAAAGCAAATCACAACTACTCAGAAGCAAAATTTTCCGCTCTTGTGCTGTAATTCATTACGTCAAAGATACAATTTGAAAGCAAATCACAACAATTGACCCCATCAAATCGAATAACTGGAAGGCTGTAATTCATTACGTCAAAGATACAATTTGAAAGCAAATCACAACAATTATTTCGTAATGTTGAAAATCTGATTTGCTGTAATTCATTACGTCAAAGATACAATTTGAAAGCAAATCACAACTATCCAATTCTTTTAAACAGGTAATGTTTCGCTGTAATTCATTACGTCAAAGATACAATTTGAAAGCAAATCACAACCGAAATGAAGCGGTATTTCTTACCGCTAATGCTGTAATTCATTACGTCAAAGATACAATTTGAAAGCAAATCACAACAACTTTGATTCACCTTCCGGCGGTGGTTTTGCTGTAATTCATTACGTCAAAGATACAATTTGAAAGCAAATCACAACATAGATGATGTAGAGGGACAAGAAATGCAAGCTGTAATTCATTACGTCAAAGATACAATTTGAAAGCAAATCACAACATTGGCGAGGCGAGTCCGATACATTAGAAAGCTGTAATTCATTACGTCAAAGATACAATTTGAAAGCAAATCACAACACACCTCTAGGATGCCATTTTTTTAATGAGCTGTAATTCATTACGTCAAAGATACAATTTGAAAGCAAATCACAACGTATAATAAGTAAAAAGAGAAAGTAATATGGCTGTAATTCATTACGTCAAACCTGCCAGCCATCACGTAAATAAAATGGCAGGCTGGGATACAATTTGAAATCGACGTAGGAGATTCACGAATTCCTTTGAAAATTAATATGCAATGAGTAAAGCAAATCACAACAAATTGTAATTGCTGATAATAAGCTGAGCTGCTGTAATTCATTACGTCAAACCTGCCAGCCATCACGTAAATAAAATGGCAGGCTGGGATGCAATTTGAAATCGACGTAGGAAATTCACGAATCCCTTTGAAAATTAATATGCAATGAGTAAAGCAAATCACAAGCCATCTCATCACTTTTATTTGAATAATTGCTTAAAAATGACTAACTTTACTAAAAATCAAGGAATATTGTATTTTTTAACCAACGGCACACAATATTAACCAAACCTAAAACTATGCTGGTAATTTCTAAAGTTAAAGTAAAGTTATTTATCAAATACATGGTCAGCCTCCGTTGCAAACTAGTGGTTAAAGAAGAACTCGAAAAATTAAACATCAAATATGTCGTTATTGATTTGGGCGTCGTTGAGATATTGGAAGACATTACTCCCGAACAACATGAGCAACTAAAACAAAACTTAGCTAAATCCGGGTTGGAATTATTGGATGACAAGCGAAGTGTTCTGATTGAAAGAATTCAAAACATAATCGTTGAAATGATTCATTACTCGGAAGAACTGCCTAAAATAAATTATTCGTCCTTTCTAAGTGAAAAACTCGATTACAATTACACTTATCTTTCAAATATTTTTGCTGAAGTTAAAGGAATTACGCTTCAAAATTATATTATAATGCACAAAATAGAAAAAGTGAAAGAATTACTGCTTTACGATGAGTTGAATTTAACAGAAATTTCCTATCGACTTCAATACAGCAGTGTAGCTCACTTATCAAACCAATTTAAGAAAGTTACCGGACTAACGCCTTCTTTCTACAAGAAAATGAAAAAACAACGCAGCCAAAACCTTGAAAACCTGTAATATATACAACATATTTTTACTCTTATGTAACACTTGTCGGATTTAATTGCCGCATCTTTGCAACGTGAGAATTCTCTCACAAGCTAATACACATAATTATGAATGTAAAAAATTTAACAGCAGTTTTTGCGCTTACTATAATTGCGATGTTGCCCGGCTGTGAAAAAGACGAAGATTCAGCATCAGACACAAATGTAATTACAACACAAACAGTCGTTCAGCCAACAATTAATCTTAGAACATCAAGTGATTTTGTTATTTTGGCCGGCTCACTAATATCAAATGTTCCAACATCTGCCATTACAGGGGATGTCGGATTAAGCCCGGCATCCGGAAGTTTAATCAGCGGTTTCGGAAATGAAGAAATCACCGGAATTACTTATACCGTAGATGCCTCAGGACCAGAAGGATCTGTCCCCAATGCAGTTAAACTGACCGCTGCAAAAAGTGACTTAACAAGCGCTTACAATGAGGCTGCAGGACGCACATCGACAGATATTGTCATGCTTGCAGGAAACATCGGCGGACTAACACTGACACCAGGCCTATACAAATCAAGTGGTTCACTTGAAATATCATCCGGTGACCTTACCTTCGATGCAAAAGGAAATTCAGAAGCGGTTTTTATTATTCAAATTGCCTCTACGCTCAACACAACATCAGATCGTAAAGTATTTTTAAGCGGCGGAGCACTAGCTTCAAATATTTTCTGGCAAGTAGGCACTTCTGCAACAATAGGTACTACTTCAACTTTTAAAGGAAATATTATGGCAGATCAATCAATCTCAATAAATACAGGCGCTTCAGTTGAAGGTCGGCTCTTTGCCCGCATTGCAGCTGTAACAATAAACAGTAGCACCATCGTAAAACCCTAATTCAATATTGTGTTAACATATAGAGGAGCAGTATCCCATTTGATATTGCTCCTTTTTTTTGCCCAATATCCAACCATGTAGTTTGATATCCCCAGAGTCTCATTTTTACAAAAACCAGTAATATATGTAACATATTTATTTATTTATATAACACTTTTAGCACATTGTTGCCTTATCTTTGTGGTGTGTGAAAACTATTTTTATTAGTGCACGCTGTTATCAGCATGGAAAATTTTATAATTGCGCAAGACAACGAAACTGGTTTTCGCGAAAATTTTAAATTCGGACTAAAAATCGGGGCTAAATGCAAATGTTTACGACTCACATGGAAAAACATTTACGCAGACAGAAAGTTAGGCCTGGCAACGGGAGCTTTTCTATCAATCCCTATCAGTAAATACATCGGTGTCCAGCCGGAAATACTGATATCACAAAAAGGATACAAAAATGTCTGGTATCAAATGACATTTGGCTACAGATTTTAAACACTATTAAAACTCATTGGAGACTTGAGACCAAATTAAAAACGGGGCGAAACCGAAAAGCCATATGAGTAGGAAACAAAATAAAAAAATTATGAGAAAACATGTACTTTATTTATTATCAGCAATTTTACTGCTTTTAATTCCGAGCATCAATTTTGCACAAGCACCTGACCTAGGAACATCTGCCGATTTTGTGCTCTTTTCCACAAATGGCCCGGTCAGTAATTCAGGCACATCTCATCTCACGGGAAACGTTGGCACAAACAACGGATCCAGTACCGCTTTTGGAAACGTAAATGGTGTGATGCATGACGGAGATGCTGCAAGTATTCAGGCAGCAGCCGACTTACTTATTGCATACAATCAACTTGCAAGCGCAACGCCAACAAATTTCCCATCTTCCTCATTAGGAAATGGAGATACCTTATATGCAGGTGTTTATGCTATTTCCGAAGCAACGTCTCTGAATTTAGATCTCATTTTGGATGCACAAGGAGATCCCAATGCGGTTTTTATATTTCAAATTGGTGCACCGCTTTCGACAAATGCCGACTCTGAAGTGAAATTAATCAACGAGGCATTAGCCTGTAATGTGTTTTGGAAAATCGAAGGTCTGGTAAGTATGGCTTCCGGTACTTCAATGAAAGGTTCTGTGATTGCCAATAATGCGGCAATTGAAATGAATACCGGTAACACTCTTGAAGGAAGAGCGCTTTCTATCTCAGGGGCAATTACCGTTGATGGTGTTTTGGCATATACACCAATCGGTTGCGGAAGTCCTATTCTTGAAGGACCTATCGCTCCTGAACTTGGTGCAGCAGCCTGTTATGCAATATTTTCAACTGACGGTGCTGTTTCAAACTCTGGGATTACAAACTTAACCGGCGATGTCGGGACTAACGTAGGTTTAACAACTGGGTTTGACCCCTTACTCGTATCGGGCACAATTCACGAAATACCTGATGGTTCTACTGCCATTTGTACATCTGACCTATTGGTTGCATACAACTACCTCAATACGCTTCCTAATGATATTGAATTGCTGTATCCTGAACAACTCGGAAATAGTCTGGTACTTACACCGCATACTTACCTTATGGGAGGGGCAGCAAGCTTTACGGATACACTTTTCCTTAACGCTCAAGGAGTCCCCGATGCAGTCTTTGTAATCAAAATAAACGGAGCACTGACAACAAGTACCTATTCTCAAGTGGAGCTAATAAACGAAGCACAAGCAAAGAACGTGTATTGGAAAATTGAAGGTGCCGTTACAATCAATAATTATTCGAATTTTGTCGGAACTATTATTTGTAATAACGGAGCATTGGGAGCAATTAACACAGGAGTTACACTTTCAGGGAGACTGCTCACAACCAATGGTGCAGTATCGACTACAGCAATAGATGCTTTTGCTGAAATGATTCCCGGAGATTGTGAAACAATAAATGTTCAAGCACAAGATGCACCCTTTGATGCAGTTTCAATTTATCCTAACCCATGCAGTAGTTCCACAACGATTTCAGTCAATGAGCTTTCGCTCTTGATGACATCTACATTGAAAATATATAATATTTTAGGAATGGAAATCATGCAGATCCCTATCACCAAAACGCATACAGTCGTTGATACAAATAACCTGCCTTCCGGTTTGTTTTTGTACAAGCTGATAAGCAATAGCAAAACCATTCAATCAGGAAAATTACTGGTTGATTAATAATAAATAAATAAAATCAAAAAGCCTGAAGCAGCAATGTTTCGGGCTTTTTTTTGATGCATTTCCAAAATGCATTTGCCTAAATTTCAAATTTTAAAAGTTCATCAAAAATATTTTTCTTATCTTAGCAAAACCGAGTTTAAGCAGCCGAAAACCTATGTCAGAAGACTTTCTACATTTCATCTGGAAACAGCAAGCATACATCAATGCATGCAAAACCGAATCAGGAAAAACCTTTGAAATTCTTGATCCCGGAGAACATAATCATGATGCCGGCCCAGATTTTTTCAATGCACGTATAAAAATGGACGACACAATTTGGGCAGGAAATATAGAAATCCACACAAAAACCGGAGAATGGAACAATCATAAGCATCAAAACGATTCTGCATACAATAATGTGATTTTGCATGTCGTGGCAGAACATGATAAAATAATCAGCACAGAAGACGGACGACAACCGGAAACATGGGTGATGAAATTTCCGGAGGAATATAGCCATGCATGGATAGAATTACTGCAAAGCATACGTTGGATTCCTTGTGAACACTTAATTCAGAATGTTCGTCCGCTCGACATTTTGCTGTGGATGCAAAATCTTGCTGCAGAAAGATTGGAACACAAAGCGGAAAACATCAAATCAGAAATGATGCAAGAAAACATCGATTTTGACACCGTGTTTTTCAGAACCCTAACCCGCTATTTCGGATTTAACACCAATCAAATCCCCTTTGAAATGCTGGGAAAAAGCCTGAAATGGCAACAAATTGCAAAACATAGAAATAATCTACTGCAAATTGAAGCGCTGATTTTCGGTCAAGCCGGATTTCTTGTCGGCGCATTGAATGACGAGTATTACAATCAACTCAAGCGAGAGTATAAAATCCTGCAAACTAAATTTTCACTCGAGCCTATAGATGCTAAACTTTGGAAGTTTTCACGAATGCGTCCTGGGAATTTTCCTTCAATCCGCATTGCACAATTGGCAATGTTGCTGCATAAAAACGAACGATTTTTCTCCCGCATCCTCGAAGCTGAAAGTTTAAAAAGTTTAGAAAATTTACTCATAACTGAAAGCTCAGGCTATTGGAAAACCCATTATCGCTTTGGCGAAAAAACCGAGATAAAAGCCAAACGTCTGGGGAAAGCATCCATAGAAACACTTGCTATCAACGCAGTCATTCCAATGCTTTTCCTTTACGGACAATTTAAAGACCAACAGGAGTATAAAGACAAAGCCGTACATTTTCTGGAAGCCATAAAAGCAGAAAATAACACACTCATCCGAAAATGGGCTGACCTCGGTATTGTCGCAGAAAATGCGCTGGAATCACAATCATTAATCCACCTAAAAAAGCATTATTGCAATCCCAAAAAATGTCTTTCCTGCCGCATTGGCCAGATACTAGTGGTGTCAGGAGCTAGGGGTTAGGGGTTAGGGGTCAGGAGTTAGGAATTAGGAGTTAGGAATTAGGGGTTAGGATT
This sequence comes from Bacteroidales bacterium, assembly GCA_027858835.1. Taxonomy (GTDB): domain Bacteria; phylum Bacteroidota; class Bacteroidia; order Bacteroidales; family ML635J-15; genus JAQIBY01. The sequence goes on from JAQIBY010000068.1 coordinate 13,331, forward strand.
TAGGGGTTAGGGGAAAATGTCAATGTCTCTATAAACCTATCTCTTTTTTTATACTAATTGTGTTTCAAAATGATTGATAAAGAAATTTTGAAACTACCAATCGCTGTTCCGAATTTACTACGGAAGGTTAATGCCGATATTACAGCAAAACAAGCATACAAAACGACTTGTGCTGAGGCTCTCGAAGCAAGTGAAAGTATGCGCCATTTTGATGTTTAATCGGTATTACTTCGAAATTCGATATTCGAAATTCTGCGGTTCGAAATTCGACATTCCAGATTTCACAAAACTGTCATTTGGCACTTAAACATTTTGGTGCTTCCCATCTTTATCATATTCCTACAAACCTCAAGGGAGTATTCAAAAAATTGTTAACTTGCCGCTTCAGACAAATTGATTGTTACACACACACATGAATCAGCTCAACAAATCAGAAAAATTCATATCGGACAATATTCATGGGATATTGGTGGCCTTCGGAATTCTCATCGGAATTTCAGTAATTGGCGTTATTGGTTATATACTTATCGAAGGATTTAACTTAATAGATGCGATTTACATGACAATCATCACAATCGCAACAGTAGGATTCCGCGAAGTAGCACCTTTATCGCCTGGCGGAAAAATATTCACCATTGTTCTGATTATCATGAGCTTTGGAGTATTTGCTTATGTACTCTCAAATTTTACGCGATTTATTGTCAACGGAGTATTAAAAAATTATTTTAAATACAGTAAAATGAAAAAACGCATCAATGCTTTATCAGAACATGTAATTGTGGTTGGATATGGCAGAAACGGGAAACAAACGATGGAAGAACTCACTGCACACGGAGAACAGGTAGTTCTTATTGAACGCAAAGATGAGTTGATTGAACAAATTGATAACGACACAGATTATTTGTTTATTCAAGGCGACGCAACTCAGGATGAGATACTCAGCCTTGCCGGCATAGATCGAGCAAAATCGCTCATTACTGCTCTTCCCGTTGATGCAGACAATCTTTTTGTCGTACTGTCAGCCAGAGGCCTAAACTCAAAAATAAAAATTATTAGCAGGGCATCGGAAGAGCACGCCGACATCAAACTTAAACGTGCCGGGGCAGATAATGTCATCATGCCCGCCAAAACCGGAGGACAGCGAATGGCAAAATTGGTTACACAGCCCGATGTGGTTGAATTCCTGGACCATGTTCTACTCCAAACAGTTAATGAAACAAGCATTGAAGAAGTATCATGTGAAAACTTACTGTCAAAAATGGATAACAAAACCATACAACAACTTAATATCCGTAAAGACAGTGGTGCAAATATCATTGGGCTACGCAGAAAGGACGGGAGCTATCTCGTTAATCCAAAGCCGGATACAATCATTTCTTGCGACGATAAGATACTGGTTCTCGGAGAAAAACAACAAATACAAAATATGAAAGACCTCTTGAGTAAAGCATGAAAATATTAATAACAGGTAGCAACGGACTCACCGGACAAGCAATTCTCCAAGAGACAAATTCTGCGGATAGTCCTACAGAAATAATTGCATGCTCAAAATCACCAAATCGTTTTGTCGGAAAACATAAATTTGAGCTACTAGATCTCAGATATCCTGAAAAACTCAATTATCTGCTAGATGTATATCAGCCTGAAGCAATCATTAATACAGCAGCAATAAGCCAAATTGATGAATGCGAAAAAAACAAAATTACTTGCCATCAGATAAATTACGAAGCCGTGCTGAATCTCATTCAGTCCTGCACTGAACGAAACATCCATTTAACCCACATCAGCACAGATTTTGTGTTTGACGGAAATCAACAAGTTCCCTATGCTGAACCACTAGCATCCGAAAGTTTTCAAGAATAACCTAAAAAACATCTGTATCCCAGTAAGCACGTCGTAAAAACATGAATTAACCGGAAAATAAGTCATTATCAAAAGCGATTTCTCTTTGTTTTTTAAGCGGTATTTTTCTGGCTTCTTCTCTAACTTCATTACAAACATAATCCAATGAGGTACTAAATCTAAAATTTGTTTAATTACTGGTTTATTGTTATTTTTGTTTCGCCTGAAGAGTCCCATATTTGAAAAGTTTTTGGTAGAACTCAAAAATACAAGATTCTGAGGGCTTTTTAAAATTCCGACTTTCGGATGCTAGTGAAAATAGGCATATGAAAAGAAAATTCTCCATTATCTCAGCATTTCTCTTTCTTTTGCTTTTAAATGCATGCAAAGAAGATAAAGTCAATATTATTGAAGGGCAAATCATTAATTATCCTGAATATGAAGCCCTTGAAAATGTTAATGTGCTTTGTGAGGTAAAAATCATCCAACAGGCATCTTACAACAATAGCTGGGAAACGATTGGAGAAACGGAAACAGGTACTGATGGTAGTTTTCAATTTGAATTTGAAAGCCTCAGAGCGCAGGAATATCGTGTAAGCCTCAGTCGGGACGGATATCGGAATAAAATCATAAACTTTCCTCCGAATGATTATGCTGACACATACACGATTCAGGAAACACTGGTTAAATCAGCAAGTTTGGAAATTCATATTAAAAATATGATTTTCCCGAACAGTAATTCTGATGAAATAAGAATTCGAGTGAGTGATTTCCCCACCGAATGTACAGATTGTACGATTCCAGCATTTACAACACTAACGGGTGCATCTATCGACACTGTATTAATTTATCAGGTTGCCGGTGACGATGAAGTGACTATCGAATACACCATTGTTAAAGATGGAAGCGAGTTTTTTCAAAGCACGAAATACATGGAGGCAAACACGGTCAATACAAAAACAATTACATTTTAATTCGTAAAGAAACACTTCACACATTCCATCTCACCAAGCATATTAGAAATCGACATGTAACGGTAAGCGTTTATATGTCAGTGAAAACAGGAAAAACTAAGGATAAACACATAGATTTAAAACCACGTGTTTTTACGCTTGATTCAAGTCCGATTCTCCCCTATTTTTACATAAAATGTAATGTTATGATACGAATATTAATTGTTGATGATCATAAAATTGTCCGCCAAGGCTTAATGGCAATTATTAAAACAAGAGCGAACATGCAAGTTGTTAGCGAATGTACGGATGGAACTGAAGTTGAAGCAATTGTTAATTCAAAAACGATGGATATTATTTTGATGGATATTAACATGGCGGAAATGGACGGCATAAAAACGACTGAAATGCTAAAAGCCAAATATCCTGAAATAAAAATCATTGCACTTTCCATGGAATCAGATTACTATGTGATTCAGAAAATGTTAAAAGCCGGCGCGGATGGATATGTTTTAAAATCTGCCGGAGCTGCAGATATTATGAAAGCAATTCAAAAAGTACATCTTGGAAAAAGCTTCTTTTCACAGGAAGTAAGCAATCAAATTATGGTAAGTATGATGCGCCCAACGAATGTTAATGCTAAAAAACGATTGCAAACCGACAAACAAATAATTAGTCGGCTTACGTCACGAGAAATTGAGATTTTAAAACATATTGCAAATGAAGAAACCAATGAAGAAATTGGAATCACACTTGACATTAGCTCCGGAACTGTTGCAACTCACCGCCGAAGCTTATTTCAAAAACTCGAAGCCAGAAACTCCATTGGATTAGCGAAAATAGCTTATAAAGTCGGATTAGTATAATTTCAAATTAATAGGCATTACTGCATTAGCAGAATGTTTCCTTTCTTCGTGCGCACAGTTCCATCAAACATTTCGGCTTCCACAAAATACACATAAGTATCAACCGGCTGCAATTTTCCGTTATAATAACCATCCCACCCCTGATTGATATCATCGGTTGTGAACAATTTTTCGCCCCAGCGATTGTAAATTGAAAATTCACGCACTTGGCGAATCCCTTTACCACGAACAAAGACAGCCCTGTTTATAGGATTTCCTTCCGGTGTAAATGCCTTTGGCAAATCAAGCGTAAAATCTTCTACAACAGTTATACTCACAACAAATTCCTCAGAAAAACACTGCAAACTATCAGCTACAACAAGTTGGTAATCCATACTTTCTTCGGGATTAAAAATCGGGCTCTCACAATCTAAACAAGAAATACTTGCGACATCTGGCGTCCAGCTTAGCACTGGATTTTCCTGATCAGTAGTTACGAGCACACTGGTACTTTCCCCAATATTGATTGTATCCGTCAATTGGTCGAGCATAGTTGTAACGGGGAGCTGTATTTTAACATGCATAGAATCCGTATTCACGCAACCGTTATCGCCGGTCACTGTCAAATAATATGTCATGCTTTCTTCTGGTACTACAAGTGGATTTGCAATTTCTGTCTCACTAAGATACAATCCCGGATACCATAAATACGCACCTCCGCCTTCAGCATATAAATTAAAACTATCATCCTGACAAATTATCGTATCAGGCGTGATATTTGGTTGTGGAATATTTCCAACAACAAGCTGTACGGTTGTATCGTCAACACATCCAATAGTGGAGTTTTCTATTTCCAGAGTCACATTAATAATGCTGTCGAATTGTGAATTATTAGCAAAAATCATGGCCTCCAAATCAGCAGAAGTAAAGGTTTCCGACATGCCATCAATTGTCCACAAATACAACAAATCCTCTCCGGTAGAAATATCAATGAGGCTAATTTCCATTGGACTACACGCAAAAGTATCCATAAAGGCACTGGTTTCTGGATCAATTAATGAAAACTCTGCATGGACGTCATAAATCAAAATATCGGCATCATACTGCACATCACAACTTCCTCCGGTAAGGGTTGCTACAACAGAAAAACTATTCCCGGTTGAAGGCATATTCGTATAAGCATGACTTGCGGTTTCTCCCGATGCACCAGCACCATCGCCAAATGTCCAAGCAATTGCATCTACACCTTCGCCATTAATAATTTCAAAATCGATGGATTCATGCAGACACACCTCATTATCACTAAGCTCAAGTTCTCCCGCAGGGCCAGACACGCTCAACTGTTCGGATGCTTCTGCAGTACAACCATAGGATGTTTCAGCAAGCACTGTTAAGGTATATTCACCGGCATGATTGTAGGTGAAATCCGGCTCAGTTTCTATGCTGGTATTTCCATTGTATCCTGAATTCCACTCATACTCTGTCCCATATAATCCCGGACTATTATTTGTAATGTCAGGTTGTAATGGCGGACAAGACACACTTGTCGGTGTAACCGTGAAGTCAACAAGCGCCTCCTGTACCTCAATATAATTTGGCATAGATTCCATTGATACGCAGCCACTTTCCGAATCACTAATGGCAAGACTCACAGAATATATCCCATGATCATCGTAAGTATAAACCGGAGCAGTTTCTATGCTGGTATTTCCATCGCCAAAATCCCAGTCATAATCATAATTTTCGTTTTCTTCTCCGGGTGTAAATTGTATTTCTGTTCCAACGCAGGTTCCTTGAATATTAGAAGAAAAAGATGCCTCAAGACTTGATAAATTAAGGAAATCTTCCCAAACCACTGTATTACCTGCCGGACAATTGTTTGTTCGGGCAGTAATGATTAAATCAAAAACTCCTTCTTGTGTAAATACGCTTGTAAAATCAAATGGAACAAGGTTTTGTGATAAAGCGGCAACATCAAGTGTAGTATCCCAATCTCCAATTGTAAAATTAATTAAAATAATAGGATCTTCAGCACTCACTTCACCTGTTAAATTTAAAGTAAAAGGTGTACACCCGACTTCCGGCAAATTATCTAAACTTATTTCAGGACCGACAATATGTAATATTAATGTCAATTCATCTTCACATCCGTTAACATCCATAACATGTAGAGTTACATCCACATCTCCGATATAATTATAAGTATGTTGTGCCGTGGGATCTTCAGACCACTCTGTTACTTCTCCATCCCCAAATTCCCAATAATATTGCTCCGCATTTATACTGCCAGACCCATCAAAAGAATAAGGTAAACCCGCGCATTGAGAACTAGGAGCTAAACCAAACAATGCAGTTGGCTGAATCACATTTACAGTGGTTGAATCTTCATATTCGCAGCCTGAATCGACATTACTTGCCACCACATGAATGGTATATTCTCCATCAGCAGGGAAATTATAATTTAAAGTACTGTCGGTGGTATTTAAAAACTGATCGACCAGTCCTCCGCTCTCATTTTCAATAATCCAATCCCACTCTGTGGCTTCAAGGAGATTGACATAAAACTCATATTCATTTCCCAAATCACAATCATGCGTATTGCTAATACTATGAATTATAGGACCACTCACATAAAACAAGGAATTCATAAACAAGGAATCCCGGCAACCATTATGATTCACCACATGAACCACTTGAACCCAACCGGTATCTTGGTCAAACTGAAAGTCATCGAGAACATCTCCGGTTTCTGTCCCCCATTGCCACTCTAATGTATCACCTAAGAGCCACTCAAAGTCATCAATCAAATCCATATCTTCCGAAGTTGACTCAAAACTAATGCTATCTAAAGGACAAATATACGTTCCGGGAGGGTCAAAAGTAAAAAGCGGAGTTTGATGATCACCAACCTGCACATCTTGTGTGAATGTATTTGTACAACCGGACGTATCGGTCACTGTCAACTCAATCACAAATTCCCCGACATTGTTATATACATAGGATTCTTCCGTACTGCCATCGTATGCAGAGACACCATCTTCACCAAAATCCCACGAAAATGATGAAATTGCATCAGGATGTGTCAAGGAATCATACACGGCTGTCACCTCTAAACCAATACAGCCCTCAGTAGTATCAATACTAAAATTTGCACTTGGTTGTTGAATCGTAATATCAGCACCGGAATAAATCCCAACACAACCATTTACCGAAGTAACCTGAAGTACAGGTTGAAAGGTTCCAAAGCTTTCATAAGAGTAGGTAGGATTTTCTTCAGCTGAACTGTTTCCATCACCAAATAACCACTCATATTCATCAATTTCAGCACTTGTGTTGCTTGTAAAATCGACAATAAATGGAACATCACAAGCAAAACCGTCAGCAGGACTAATTGTGTAAGAAGGACTAGGTGCTTCCACTTCCACAGTAAAAGTTTCAGAAACTTCACAATCCCCATCAGGATCAACTGTCATTGTAATTTCTTGTGTCCCGGGCGTAGTAAAAGCAATACTTGCAACCGGACTATTGGAAATCATTCCTCCACCAAAATCCCAACGAACGCTATATCCTTCATTCTGGCAAGAAAAATAAGTCGTTTGATCGATACAGACAATTCCATTGGTTACTAAATCAGAACTGGAATTAAAAATTTGATATGCAGGATCAACCGGATAAATGTGAATATAATCCATACTGTCAACCACTCGTTGACATCCATAATCATCAGTTATTGTCAATTGCACATCAAAGTCGCCTTGATTTGTATAATTGTGGGTATCATCTGTATTTGTACTACTTCCGCCATCACCAAAATCCCAGGCAGCAGTATAGCCTAAACCGGGTGACACATTAACCGTTGCATCAAAAAATACATCTACAGGCGTTTGACAATGTGCCTGCGGCAAAGCCATAATTGAAACAGATGGTGTATCAGAAACCTGAATAACATCCTGCATTTCAAACACATCAAAACAGCCATTCGCATTTGTTGCTTTAAGTGTTACAGAATAACTTCCCGGAGTATTATATTCATGTTCAGGATTTTCATCCGGCGAGCTAATACCATCCCCAAATGTCCAATACCACACATCAATTGTTCCTCCACTTGTATTCGTAAATTGGGCCGAATAAGGCGTACAGCCCATATACGCATCCACTGTAAAACTAGCATTTGGAGTCGGTAAAATCTCTACTGTAAATATATGGGTATCAAATCCCTCATCGCAAGTAACTGTCAAGCTCACATCATAATCTCCGGCAGCAGTAAATGTGATTTGTGGATTTGCAAGACTAGAAGTTTGTCCGTTATCAAAATCCCAATCGTAACTAATTGTTCCACTACAAGAAGACAAATCAGAAGTATTAGTAAAAGAAACAACTTCCCCCACACAGCCAGATTCCGGATTGGCAGTAAAACTCGCTGAAGGTTGTGCAAAAACACTGCCTACTGAGGCAATAAACACAGTAAGAAAAACGAAAAATTTCATTTGTAATGGCATAATAATCCCTTTAGTTAATTGGAAACACAAACAAAAATACTATATTTGAAGCATAAATAAAAGACTAACATGCTAAAAAACCATTTTTTTCAAACACTTTTTTGGCTATTTGTTGTTTTGGGGATAAATCAAGTCAGCGCACAAGACATTCATTTCTCTCAATTCAGCCAATCGCCATTATCCGTCAATCCCGCTTATACAGGGATGTTTGAGGGCAACTGGAGGTTTACAAACAACTACAGAAATCAGTGGAGCGCAGTCGGAACTCCATTTAAAACAATTTCTGCAGGTTTTGACAAACCTATTACATTACGTAAAGGAAAAATCGGGATTGGAGTGTATGTCCTAAATGACCAAAGCGGCTCTGCAAATTTAACTGCAAATAAAATTATGCTCTCTTTTGCGTATCAATACAATTTGAATGGGCACACCATCATTGCCGGAATACAAGCCGGATATACAATTCATAGCTATGAGCTGGATCAACTGACTTTCCCGGGGCAATATGACAACCAATCCGGATTGTTTGATGCAAATATGCCAAATTACCTCGATGCCTGGGATGAGAATATTGACTACCCGGATGTAAACCTCGGGATTGCATGGACCAGTAATTTTAATGATATTATTCCCGTAGTTGGTTTTAGTGCACACCATATTAATAGCCCGGGACTTTCTTTCCTTCGCGAAGATGCAAAACTCGCACCTCGCTTTGCTTTTAATGCAAACGCATACATTCCTTTACAGGAAATGTGGTATGCAAAACCAAATCTTTACACAAATTATCAAAAAAATGCCAGCAATTATCTTGTCGGAGGAACAATAGGATACAATTTTCCGCTTGAAGAGCTTTTAGATAAAGTGTATGCAGGCGTACAAATGAGAACACAGTTCCACTCCACAGATGCGCTTGTTGCAATTCTTGGAGTCGGTGTAATGGGAATTGATGTGGGAATCAGCTATGACTTAAATGTGTCTTCGCTAAGCAAAGCAACGAACATGCGTGGAGCCTTTGAGCTAAGCATCGTTTATACAAACTTTGTCAGTGATTTAAAACGAATTACAATACCTTGTGACAGATATTAGGAGATGAAAACTATGCATAAATTATTTTTTGCAATAATGCTATGTGTTGCCAGTTTTGGAATTAATCAAAACGCATTCGCACAGCAGGATATGACCGAAATGAATACCAGGCAATTAAAGCGCTACGGAGAAAAAGCACTTGCTGCAGGCGATTTATTTACAGCAATTGATTACCTCTCAGCTTACATCAAAGAAAAGCCCAATGACGCTAAAATACTTTTCACCTTAGGGGAACTGTATTTCAAGGAACGCAATTATCCGGAAGCAGAAAATTATTATCTCGAAGCGTTTAAAGCAAAACGCCGGAAATATCCGCAAGCTCAGTTCAAATATGCCGAATGCCTGAAAATGCAAGGTAAATATGAAGATGCACTAAGAGAATTCAACATTTTTAAACGATATAAAAAAGATTTAAAAAGTAAAGACCAAAAATATTACAAAGACAGGATGCGCTCAGAAGTTAAGGGTTTAGAAATGGTACTTTCTGACACCCTAAACACAAACTTCGTCGTTAATAATCTCGGGAAACCAATTAATCACAAACACATTGATTTTAACCCAATGATTGTAGATGAAAACAGATTAGTTTTTGCTTCACTTCAATTGGATGATATTAAATACTTTGATCCGGTAAAAGACAGCATCCCAAAACGGAAATTTTACAAAGCATATAAACAAGGTAATTCATGGAAAATTACAGGTGAATTTGGAGATGAAAAAATCAACAGTCCGGACTTCAACACCGGAAACGGAGCCTTTTCTCCCGACGGGAATCGTTTCTATTTTACCCGCTGCTCCCGCGAATTTGACGAACGCATTATTTGTCGCATCTGGATGTCTAAACTGGAAAACAACCAGTGGCAAACCCCGGAAATATTGCCTGAAATAATCAATGATCCTTACTACACGTCAACCATGCCGGCAGTTGGAATTTCCCGAAGAAACACAGACATGCTGTATTTCGTATCAGACAGAGATGGGACAAACGGCGGAATGGATATTTGGTACTCTTACTTTGATCCACGACGTGAAGAATGGAAAACCCCAAGAAATTCCGGGCGGAAAATTAATACTGTCAGTGATGAAATTACTCCATTCTATGATGCTGACAGAAAAACCCTATACTTTGCATCTAATGGTCATCCAAACATCGGTGGGCTGGACATTTTTAAAACCAGAGGCTCAGGACGATCATTCAACGACCCAAAAAACATGAAACAACCGGTCAACTCAAGCTATGATGACCTGTATTACAATGTTTACAAGGAAGGATATACCGGATATTTCGTTTCTAACCGTCCGGGCGGACAATCACTCAGACATGAAACTTGTTGCGATGACATTTATCAATTTATCGATAGTGATTACATCCGAATCTGGCTGACCGGTGAAATTTATGGCATCACTGATTTAGATTTCTACAACTCAATTCGTGCTGAATACGAGAAAGATATGAGACTCGACCATGTCACAACAGACAAAGACACTGCATCAGTAAAATTATTACACAAATATCCGGTTTCCTTATTCATGATTGACCCGGAAACAACAGAAGAAATATTCATTAAAACAGACTCTACTGAGAAAGGAAGATTTTGGTTTAATTTAGAACAAGGAATTGATTATCGCCTGAAAGTCAAAGATTTTAACCGTGATGAAAAAGTGTTTGCTTTGACAACCAAACCAATTACTCAGGATGATACCATTATAATGGATGCAATCATTGTAAATACAATTCCTACCGAACCAATTACATTAAAAAATGTGTATTATGAATATGATAAAGCCGAACTGACCAAAGAAGCTGAACGAGTTATTCATAATACCATCTATAAATTGCTCAAAGAACATACCACAATTGTTGTGGAAATCAGTTCACACACGGATAGTGTCGGTAGCAGTGAATACAATATGGATTTATCGCAAAAACGTGCTGAATCGGTCGTCAATTATCTGATGGAAAAAGGCATTTCAGAGGAACAAATGACTGCTAAAGGATATGGTGAGGAAAATCCAATCGCTCCAAACTCAAATCCTGATGGAACGGATAATGAGGACGGAAGAGCAAAAAATCGTCGTACAGAATTCCGTATAATTGGCGAACTCGAAGAATACTCTGATATTATTTATGAAGAATAGCATTGCTTGTTTTTTAATAATAATTTTACTGCCGCTTAGCACGACGCTTTTTGCGCAAAATCTGAGTGCAGGGTTTAACAAACAAGAGCTCCTGGAGGTAATGTATGTTAGCGCAAGAACCGGTGGCAATGAGAAATACGTAAACGACAGCTTAAACCCGATTCCAAAACCCAAAGCATTCACACGCACTTATCGTTCACAAGCCATTGCGTTTAATAATTTATGGGAATTATGGTGTAATAATGACAACACAGCAATTCTTACTGTGCGCGGAAGCACCGCTAAATCGGAAAGTTGGCTTACAAATTTTTACGCAGCGATGATTCCTGCCAAAGGAGAGATCATCAAAGCAGACGGAGAAAAACTGCCATACTGTTTCTCTGAACATCCACAGGCATACGTACATGCCGGCTGGACAATAAGCACAAGCTATTTAATGCAAGATATTGCAGCTCGTATTGATTCCATTTACAAAACCGGAATCAAGAACCTTATCATTACAGGGCACAGTCAGGGTGGAGCAATTGCATACTTGTTAACGGCAGAAATATTACACAAAATCAACACCGGCAGGTTTCCGAAAGATTTACAAATAAAAACGTACTGCACTGCTGCTCCTCGTGTTGGAAATCTGTACTTTGCATACGATTTTGAGCAAATAACACAAGGCGGATGGGCTTTCAACATCATCAATCCATTAGATTGGGTGCCGGAAATGCCATTGAGCGTTCAAACCACTGAAGATTTCAACTCCATAAATCCATTTGCAAAAGTCAGTAATCGATTCAAACGAGAAAAGCTACCTAAACGCATCGCGCTCAAACGGATATACAAATTGCTAAAAAAACATCCTGAAAAAGCAGTGAGAAATTATCAGAAAATTTTGGGAGAAAAATTGACACCAAGTGTCAACAAAGCAGTTGGAGAAATTACCTTGCCCAAATTTGCAAATTCAATGCATTATGTTCGAACCGGACAATCATATGTATTACAACCCAATGAGCTATATCATAAACGATTTCCGCATAATCCCGATAAAATTTTCACGCATCACTCTCATCACGCATACATTTGCTTAATCAATCAAATAACAGACTAATTTTCTAATAATCGCTGAGCGCCTCTGGACTTCTCTAAGCATTGGCGTGTGTTCCAGAGAGTGAATGGCTATTCGAGCTCGCGAGCGTGAGAACTTGCAAGCGTGAGAACTTGCGACAAAAAATTGATGTACACTTCAGGTCTTCGCTGCACGCAGGAACATGTATCGAAAAGTTGAAGTCATAAATACAGAAGCTAGTTTTTTCTCCTTTTTCTTGCGCGGCAAACGCACTTTTCATTCGTGCATCTGTGGCTATTTTCCAGCGCATCAAACTCATTTTTCATT
>JAQIBY010000180.1 GCA_027858835.1 Bacteroidales bacterium
TGGGCTCATATCTTTGCAACAAACAAAATTAGTTGTTTTTTTGAGGAGCTATCTGAAAAATAAGAGACCAAAGGCGGAACTTAGTTTCTGGGCTAAACACGGATGTTATTCGATGTACTGCTAAAGACAAAAACGCCTTTGGGATTTCTTCAAGATTCTGAATAGTATTTAATGATGTTTTAAAATCTAAATCAATCAACTATTATCATGAGCAAAGAAAAAAAGAAGAAATCAATTACGAAACAGGGTTTGCCTTTAAAGTACTCAGTTGGAAATGACATCAGTAAGAATAAGTTTGACGCCTGTATCTCAGTCATTGACACCAATCAGCGAGTAAAGATTGTTGCAACAAAGACTTTTAATAACACAGAAAAGGGTGTGAAGTCTTACCTTCAGTGGACCCAAACCAAATGTAAGCTAGAAATTCCGATTGCCCATACCATGGAGGCCACCGGCGTTTATTATGAGCGGTTAGCTTGGTTTTTACACAGAAGCGATGAATATGTAAGTGTTGTATTGCCCAACAAGGCCAAAAAGTATCTGCAAAGTATTGGATTAAAAACCAAGAACGACAAAATAGATGCTAAAGGGTTAGCCCGTATGGGGGCAGAGCAAAACTTAAGGAGATGGGACGCACCTGATGAACAAATCATGAAATTGCGGGGTGTTACCCGGCAAAGGGAGCATTTGCAGGAAACAAGGACCCAGATAAACAACCAACTCCATGCGTTAAAATCTGCAGAGTTTGTCAATGAAGGGCTCATTGAACAACAGGAAGAAATTCTTGAGCTTTTGGTTAAAGAAATCAAAAAGACAAAAAAAATGATTGAAAAAATTGTCAATGACGATAAAAAGCTGAAGGAAAAAACAGATAAAATAAAAGCAGTAAAAGGGCTTGATATCATTACCATAAGCACTGTCGTAGCGGAAACAAGTGGGTTTAAGCACTTCTCAAACCAAAGGCAGTTGGTCAGTTATTGCGGGTATGATGTGATTGAAAACCAATCTGGGACCCACATGGGAAAAACGAAAATCTCCAAAAAAGGAAATGCCCATGTAAGGAGGATACTTCACTTGCCAGCTTTCTCTGTGGTAGCAAATGAAGAGCCTGTTTTCACAAACCTCTACGATAGGGTGTATGGTCGAACAAAAAAGAAAATGAAAGGGTATGTTGCCGTCCAAAGAAAACTGTTAATACTAATTTATACGTTATGGAAAACAAACGAAGCATATGACCAAGAACATTCATTTAGAAACCAGGATGAAAATCCGGTAATGCAGAGCAAAAGTTTCTCTTTCTGTTCTTCATAAAAAAATAGGCGGATTTCTCCGCCTACTCTAGATGAACGTCCGTTTAAAGCTTTCGCAGGAAGTTCTCTTTCTGTTGAAGCAAAATTACGAAAAAAAAATGAAAATGGGTTTGGAATTGAAGATAGTATCTTTAGCCCTGTCAGTAAAATTTTCATCATTTTTCAATGAGTACAGTTACAAAAAAACCAATCAGATGTTAAAAATTTCTTAAAATTAAATTCCCATGCAACAATTTCATTTCAGACGAGTTTATAGTGTAACTTAGAGGCTGAAAAGCACAATAGTTGTAATGGTTTAGTTAGTTTAATTGGTTTTTCCCGGCAGTCTCTCAGGCTGCCGGGTTTATTTTATGCAAGTCAAAGGTTTTGTCACAATCTTTGATTGCTTCGCCTCAAAGATATGCGCCAAAACAGTATTACATAAACTTTAATCACCTAATATTTTAAATGCTTTTAATAATCGGGTTTAAAATAAGTTAACAGATATTTTAGGAAATCTTTATGATGAGCCTGAAGGGCTCAAACATGAATAACCCCGAGTGAGGATTCCTCCCTAACCCAGGGTGATTAAATCATATCGGAGTGTTTATGGCATACGTTTTTGCTTGACCAAAAAAAACCTAGCTCAAGACCTCACCCTTTAACATCACCATTCCTATCAAATCACTTCCGTAGGCATAGGGTAAAAAATGCCGGCTCGGAATATCCGGACAAGAAAATAAATTTGCATATTTCCCTTTGGCAATACTCCCGAAATCCTCACTTAATCCCATCGCATAAGCTGTATTTATAGTGGTTGCCATTAAAGCCTCATCAGGTGTCAAACGATAATTGACGCAAGCAAAGGAATTCATTAATTTCATATTTCCTGTCGGCGATGATCCGGGATTATAATCCGATGCAAAGGCAACCGGCAATCCGTAATCTATCATTTCTCTAGCGGGAGCAAAAGGCATATTCAAAAAGAAAGCAGCCCCGGGTAAAACAGTCGGCATGGTATCCGAATCCATCAAAACATCCATTTCTTCTTTTTCCGTGTATTCAATATGATCGACTGAAAGTGCAGCATATTTAACGCCAACTTGTATTCCACCGGATTTTGCAAGCTCATTCGCATGGATTTTCGGTTTCATGCCATATTTCATTCCTGCCATCAAAATCCGATCGGTATCCTCAACAGTGAAAAATCCTTTATCACAAAACACATCAATATAATCTGCTAATTCTTCCGCAGCAACTTGAGGAATCATCTCATTGATAACCATATCAACATACTCTGTTTGTCGTCCTTTATATTCAGCAGGCACAGCATGAGCTCCTAAAAATGTAGCCACAACTTCAATCGGTGATGTGTCTTTAATCCGCTTAATTACACGCAACATTTTCAGTTCATCCTCAGGATTTAAACCGTATCCGCTCTTAATTTCAACGGCACCGGTTCCCTGAGAAATAATTTCACGAATTCGCCTCATGGACTGTTCGTAAAGCTCATCTTCTGAGGTATTATGCAACAATTTAGCAGAATTCAAAATTCCTCCGCCTCGCTTTGCGATTTCCTCATAACTCAATCCTTTAATTTTGTCAACATACTCAACCTCACGGCTTCCGGCATACACAAGATGAGTATGCGAGTCACAAAATGACGGGAACACATGATGTCCTGTCATATCCATTTCAAGCAATTCATCACATGATTGAATTGTTGCATTATCATCCATGGTATCCATTGAGCCAAAATCGGCAATCCGTTCTCCGTCCACGAGCAACCAGGCATTATCAATGCACTTCACATCGTCCATGGCTTTGCCTTTTACTAATAAGCGAGCTTGATCCTCAACATTCACAAGCGATTTAATATTTTTTAATAAAACCTTCATAAGCATTTTTTCATTTTTTGTAAAGATAAAAATTCAGAATGAGATGCGAAGAATAAAATAGGGATTTTGGGTCTTAAGCTTGCCAAATTTTTTCGTTTTCCTCTTTTTTGGACTTGCTCAGTTTATTTTTCAGGCTTCAATACAAAACACATATAGTATTTTCTAGAAAACGAAATTTCGGTGTAATGCCGATCTAAAATTAAAGCTGATACAAGAAATAAAATAAATTCTTCCAAAAAGCTCCCTTAAACAATCATAATAAAAACTTTCATGGCTTTTCACAATAAAAACCAAAGAGAAATCATTATCTTTACTAATCATATCAAAATAAAATAACGTGCAATACATTGAATTTTCATTAAAAGACAAGATTGCGAGCATACGGCTGAACAAACCCGAAAAGCTAAATGCACTGGATCACGACTTGCTAAACGAACTCAGCAACAGCCTGGCACAATTAGAAGAAGACGAGTCCATAAAGGCTTTGTTCATTACGGGAAGCACGCAGGCATTTTGTGCAGGCGGAGATTTGAATTATATGGCAAAAATGAACCAATATGATGCTCGAGAAGCTTCACTTTGGATTCAACAAATCTTTAGTCAAATTGAAGCCTTCCCGTTTTTCACCATCGCAGTGGTTGAAGGAATTGCGTTTGGCGGCGGACTGGAACTCGCACTATCCTGCGACATGAGAATTGCAAGCGAAAACGCACAATTTGCCTTGCCGGAAATGCGTTATGGAATTATTCCTGCCGGCGGCGGTACTCGCAGGTTTCAGGAACATGCAGGATACGCAAATTGCATTTACGCAATGAGCGCTAATAAAATCCTATCTGCCAATGATGCACTGAATCAGGGAATTATTCAGGAACTTGTTCGCAATAAAGATTTAGCAGACTTTCTTGACAATTACAAACAGAAAATTTTATCCTACACAAATGAAAGCATTTATGAAGTTAAAGCACTTGTTAAATCAGCAATGAGCAAATCTCGTCAACAGGCATTTCGCGATGAAGCTGAATTATTTGGCAAATTGATGGAACAAGAAGGCAGTAAGAAAATTCAATCATTTTTTGAATCAAAGCAAGATAAAAAATGAATCAATTCATATTTTCCGGAATGGGATTCGCTCCCGCCAAACATATCATAGAAAATAAACAGATTGAACAAGCCATTTTAAAAGGCTTCTATAAGGGCTTCAATCACGAAAGAGTGCGTTCAGGTGACTCCTACAATGCACATCTGAAATCAGGAGGCAAATTAACGCCTTTTGAGTTTCTGGCAGAAGAAAAAATGGGATTTAGAAACAGAGCACATGTTGTCCCATTTCCTCCGGTTAAACCGGCATACAAATTTGCTGAAAACTCATTAGACTTGGCTGTTAAAGCCGTTGATGAAGCAATTAATGATGCCGGAATTTCTCCGGATGAGATTGATGCATGGATTGTCGGAACAGCGACAGCACACGAAATGGCACCCGGAACTGCAGAAACTCTCAAATGCTATTTTGTTCCTTACGAAAATCAATCACAATGCATGACATTGACTTCTGCCTGTGTCGGATTTAATATCAATGTGGAGCGCGCATTGAATATGATGCAAAATCATCCTGAGATGAAACATGTTGTTATTGCACACACCGAAGTCATGTCAGAATTATTGTTGGAAGAACGAGATTTTGTCCCGGCTACCACCTTTGGAGATGCAGCCGCAGCAGTCATACTAAGTCGCTCTGAATCTGAAAAACCGGAAGGAATTATTTCGATAAAAAATCATGAAGATTTGCGAATGATTGATTTTCTCGGCGCACATAAAAACGGAAATCTTTATATGGAGCCGCGCATCGTGAAATCCCGTGCCGTTCCGAATATGATTCGTGTGATAAATAATATCCTGCAAGAAACCGCTTGGGAAAATCAATACGATTTATTTATCCCACACCAAACCGGACATGCCATAGTTCACTCCGTTGCAGAAGCAGTCAAGGTTCCGAAAGAGAAACTCATTCAAGATGTCCAAATGAAATACGGAAACCTTTCAGGGGCATCAGTTCCGGCTAGTTTATACTTGCTAAAAAAGCAAGGCAGATTAAAACCCGGGATGAAAGTATTAACAGCCGTTGCCGGACTGGGTGGTGAATACGGAGGATTTGCATACATCGTGCCTGAACAAAAAATGCCAAAACAACTCAAAAAACGACTTCTCGGGAAAACAATATTTGTTTCAGGCGCCACCGGAGAATTGGCATCTGAAGTTGCTTTAAGAAGTCTGAAAGAAGGTGCAAATCTCTTACTACATTATCGAAAAGCCGGTAGTAAATTTGATGATTTAAAGCAAAAATTATCAGCATGGGAATCACAAATTACCTATTTCCAAGCAGATTTATCAAAACCTGAGGAGGTAAATTCCCTAATCGCTAAAATCAAACAGGAGACCGACGCAATAAATTACTTACTTCTGTCAGCCGCGAATACAGGCAGTTTAAATCGGGCAAGTGATGTAAGCGACGAGGAATTAAAGATAGTTGACCAAATCAATCATCGGGCAAACCGGGAAATTTGCGAACAACTACAAGCATTAATTACCGAAAGTGTCGTTATTGTAGGCTCAGTTGCAGAAGATGCTCTGTTTTCAGGATCCTCGGCTTATGTTAGCAGCAAACGGGCGCTTCACGCTTTCGCGATTGATTTTGCACAAAAAATGTACAGAAAAAATGTGCGAATTGTGTATTATTTGCCCGGCATTATTGACGGCGGTATGACATCTAAACTGAATAACCCACAAATTGCAATGTCTATGCAAAGCATCGGGCAACAAGCAATTATTCCTATGGATGCCATTGCTGACAGAGTTTTCAAATCAATGTTCTTACCAAAAGTTCAGGGAGTTCAGGCAAATTATGAAGGTGCACTTATGGTAAGACGCGATGGTTACATTAAAGCATAAAATCATGGAAAACTATATATTCAGTGGCTTTGGTCACGCAAGCGGAAAATACAAAATCACGAATCAGGAAATCATTGAAGCCGTCAGAAAAAACTATCTGAAAGGTTTTCGTGAGGATAGAATCGAAAAAAGTGAAAATTACGCCAAATTTAAGCGCACGCATCCGAATGTTTCTGCATTTGATTACTTTGCAGGATACAAAATGGGATTTTTCACACGGCATCACGTTACGCCATTTCCGCCAACACGAAAAAAACTGTATTATGCTGAAACCTCGCTCGGGCTTGGTGTAAAAGCCATAAAAAATGCAATTACGGATGCCGGACTACAAATTAATGATATTGCTGCCTGGTTTGTCAGCACCGTTTCACCACATGAACAAGCACCGGGAATTGCCTCAACCATTAAAGCGTACTTTACGGATTTTGATAATGATACCCCATGCATGAGCTTAACTTCAGGATGCTCCGGATTTAACATCAATCTGGAACGTGCCATCGAATATCTGAAACAACATGAAAATGCAAAGCATGTGGTAGTTGCACATACCGAAACCATGTCATCCTTCTTGACACAACGCATGAAATTTGTTCCTTTTGTAACTTTTGGAGATGCTGCCGCAGCAGTTATTCTCAGCAAAACAGAAGCAGATAAGAAAGAAGGCATTTTGCAAATCACAAATTATCACGACATGCATATGATTGATTTTGTCGGTGTGGACAAACAATCCAATTTGTACATGGAAGATTCTGTCATTAAAGACAGAGCGATTGTCAATATGACAAAATCCGGAAAGGAAATACTGACAAAAACAGACTGGAAAACCAAGGAAGTTGATACCTTCATTCCGCATCAAACAGGAAGTGCAATTTTACTTCCTACAGCTCAAAATATCGGACTTACTGACAAACAGTTATTTTTGGAGCCGCAGAAAGAATACGGAAATGTCTCCGGAGCAACGGTCGCCATTGGCTTATCCATGCTAAATGAACAAAACCGACTAAATCCAGGCATGAGAATTCTAAGCACAGTTGCAGGAGTCGGAGGAAATTACGGAGGATTTTCTTATTTAACTCCAAAACTGAAAAATAAAACAAAAAGCACACTACACCGTAAAGATTTAATTAACAAAACGGCAGTTGTTTGCGGCGCTTCCGGAGCACTTGGTCAAGAAATTGCACTTGAGTTAGGCAAACGTGGAGCAAGACTGATTTTTCATTATCATAAAGACAAAACCGCTTTAGAAGCGAAACTGAAAACAATAAAATTATCAGAAACGCCAATATTTATTAAAGCTGATTTCACAAATCAAACGGAATTGCTTGCTTTTACAGATGAAATCAAAGCAAAATTTCCTCAGATTGATTATCTCATTCATGCAGCAGGAGTTTCAGAAAATCTGAACGAGGAATCAAACTCACTGAATCCAGACCAGATCATGCAAATCAATCATTTCGCTCCGCTACAAATCACGAAAGCATTGCAGCCCTTACTGAAAGAAAGCATTTTGTATCTCGGCACAACCGCAGAAGACATTGTGATTGAAGGTTTCCCTGGATTTACTGCCTCAAAATCAGCGCTTCACGGAGCTGCAGGCAGTGCAGCCGGAGAACTAATCAGCAAAGGAATCCGCAGCATTTATTATATGCCGGCAATTTTGGATGAAGGAATGAGTCGGAATATCCCGACAAAAAAGGCCTTTCATTTTATGATGAAAAATGGACAAGAAAAACCTGTTTCTGTAAAAGCAACTGCCGAACGCATCGTTAGCTCACTGTATATCCCAAAAGTACTCGGCACGCAAAACGCTTACGAAGGTCCAATGCTTGTCCGACGTGACGGTTATGTACTGGAAACAGATGTGTAAATATTAAGGCAAACTGCGTTTGAAGTATATTTACGTATTTGAGTTACAAACAATTTTGCGAATAATCATTAATCATCTAGCCAAAGTTTAAACTCCGTTAAACCTAAGTTTATTTCTCCGGTCAACTCATCAACAGAAATGAAAGAATAGGTATAATACCCTCCGGGCGCACAGTCATAATAAGGGTTTGTTGCATCGATAGCAAAAGTTGGAATTTTATAGTATTTAAAATATATACTGCTATCTGAATATGCATAAATATGGAAACTCTCTTCTAAAAAGCCGGTATAGTAATAATTACTTGTATCATTTTCAAAAAAGTCAGATAAAAATAATGATTCGAACATGCTGTATTCCATAATTACACTATCAAAATCAAGATTTGTAAGATTTACAAAACGGATGTTGGTATCGAATGGTTCTACTTCTTTCTCACATGAATAAAAAAAGCAAATTGCAAAAACAAAACATATCGGAAAGAGTAATTTTTTCATAAGATGGCTTTCAATCAATTTATTTAACGGGTATTCTGTAATGGTATTGTATTTCGAAATTCCAATTTTTCCCCTTCAACATTTGATATTCTTTTAAACGGTCAACCCTATTCAGGCATTGACAACAAACAAATTACAAATTACAAAGGCTGTAGTTTAAATTAGCTATTATTTTATATCTTAGCAATATGGAAATCACTAAAGATAAAGTAAAGCAATACCTATTAAATCTTCCAATGCAGGAACGAGATAGCTTGTTGGCT
>JAQIBY010000152.1 GCA_027858835.1 Bacteroidales bacterium
CTTTTAGAATCTTTTGCCAAGCGCAACGCATATGATTACGAATTGTATCAGCTCAAAGAAGAACTCCATTTAAAAGTGCCGGAAAATCGTTTACAGAAACATATAATCCAAAATAAGAATGCGCAACTGCAGAATTATGAATCATCGAACAAAGCATTAAATCAAGAATCACTCTCATTGATTAATTTCATTGGTGATGTCGTTTTTAATCCTTCTCATGATTCTGCAGGCGCTTCTTTAATTCGGGGTTTTATAAAAACCTCAAAAGACAATCGTATTTTTCATTATACAAGAAACCAAGTTGAAAATCAAACATATCAAGCAGCGAAACATAAGTTTAACTTGCTCTTTCAGGATACTCGACTAAACTCCAACCAGTGTTTAGGAATTATAGAAATTGGACAAACATCAAACATAACAGTCCATAATAATTCGAATAATCTATCAAATTTTGATTTAACAAGTGAAATTCAATTTGCAAAGTCCCTTGCACCTGATATTCAACTTGTAAGCTATACAGGAATCTCCATTTTATCCGCATTGAAAACCGCAATTATAGATCAAATAAACCGGCCAAATTTGCTGTTATTGAATTATACTTGCTCTGTTTTTGATTTGTCAAAAACCGAACTGCAAGAATTAAATTATTGGGTTGATATTGCTAAAAATCAAGATATTTTAATTGTTAGCCCAAGAACAGAATCAAACAAAAATGTAATTGAGAAAGAATCATTAATAAACAAATTAAAAGGCAGCTTGAAAACTCATGTAAACATGGCTAACAATTCAAGTGCCGAGTCAATACCAGTTGATTATCAGGGGGATAAATATCTAATTCCCTTACCTCAAATGAATGCTGTTTTATGGGCTTTGCGTTTACTAAGCATATCATCTGATTTTAATCAAAGCATTAAAAAGACATCAAAACTATCAATAAAATTTCTTAAGCAAATATTAAAACCAAATCAATTACATGACCTGTTTTTACCATTTATTATGCCGGGGACAAAAAAAGAAACCGAGTATTTTTATTGGATATCAACTCAAATAAAGAGCAAAGGAGGTTGTTGTGAATAGATCATTAGATATTTTGAAACACATTACAGCAAATTCAGACCTCAAAGGAAAAATTACTGTAAAAAATGACGGACGTTTCCTTGCCCGTTATGAAGTAAGTTACCTTATCAGAGATGTGCAACTCACTCAAATTTCAGATCGGATTTATGAAGGGCATCAACAATCAGTTTTCATTCCCAGATTAGCAAATGAAGTGCAAATAAAAGTGGAGGAGCTAATTACCGGATTTCCTGAGGTATGGAAAACAATTTTTAAGGTTGAATATCCGTATGCCGGAAACCGAAGCTTTCGCCTCTGGGGAAACAGTTTAGATGCAAAATACGGAACAACAAACACATTAGAACCAACAAAACCAAAAAATCAGAATTATGAAAAAGAATCAATAAAGAAATAGAAATCCCTGCCTTTGTGCTAATAGACACATGCTTGATCAGCTCCTAATATGTCCAACACTGCTCAACATCATGTATAGCACAACTCCAATCACCAATCAGACGATTGTGAATCCCTCCTCAAGGCAGGGATTTTTTTTATGAATTGAAAAAAACGGTCACTGCCTATATCGACAATCCCATTTTTCAAAGCATACATAACTAAGCCTGCAGTATTTTTCGCACCGGTTTTAATAAGTAGATTATTTCTGTGACCGTCAATTGTGCGTTTTGAAACACATAGTTTGTCAGCAATTTCATGTGCCGTATTTTCTTCACAAATTAGTTTGAGTACTTCATACTCTCTTTCGGAAAGCTCTAAGTGTTTTGAATTCAACTCAGGTTTAGGTGCTTGCTTGCTGATTTGTTTTCGCATTATTTCAACCTGTTCCGGCATAAAATAATACGATTTTTTATTCACCTCATGGATTACATTAATCAATGCATCAGGACTTATTGACTTGGGTATAAAAGCAGACACTCCGCTTCGCATCATAAAGCCCATAAAACTCTTTTTATAATATGAAGAAATTGTAATTACTTTAATATTCGGATATACTTTTTTCATTTCTATTGTTGTATCTATGCCGTCTTTATCCTTCATGCGCATATCCATAAGCACAATATCAGGTTTTATGGTAGAAGCTTTTAGTTTTTTCAAAAAGTCGTTTCCGGAATTTGCGGTTATGCTAATCTCTATATTCTGATCTTGAATTAAAAAATCCTGTAGAAGCGAAACAATTAATTCCTCATCATCTACAATGGCAAGTTTAATGGGTTTTTCATTCATAATTATTGATTTAATGGCACGCACAACACAAAGCGACTGCCTTTAGTTCCACGATTCATGAATTTATATGCTGCTGACAAACGTTGTGCCCTGATTTCAATATTCTTTATGCCCAGCCCATTCTGCGAGAAATCTTCCGGCAAACCCTTCCCGTCATCATTGATACTGATTGCAATGTACTGAGCATTGCAACGAAGCAAAATAGTGACTGTTTTGGCCTCGGCATGTTTATCAATATTATTAATAACCTCTTTGATAATGCGGAAGAATTGGAGTTTTATATGATTATCAAAAACATCCCCAATTTCGCATCCTGACTCAGAGATGTTAAGATGGTGTTTTTTATGAAGTAGAAATGCAGCCTCCTCGGTAAGATCAAAAAAGCTGGAATGTTTCAACATTGGAGGCATCAAATCATGAGATATTTGGCGAGTTAGTTCAATACTTTGCGCCAAAACATCCGGGGCATTTTTATCTTTCACGGTTTTTCCGGTAGTAAGCATTAAATGAACGGCTCTAAGTTTTCCGACAAGATCATCATGTAAATCAGCAGCAATTCGGGCTCTTTCGTTTTCCTGCATATCAATAACTGCATCTGACAAACTTTTTTGATGCGCCATTTTCATTCGGTTTCTTTCGGCTTCTTCCTTTAGTAATCGTTTGGTATAAAGTCTGGATATTACGATGATAAAAACTGTCAATATTAAAAAAGCCAATATAACAATTGCTAAGCCGATTGCGAAGTTTTTGGGGTCCTGCCATGTTTCCATATCAAATATCCGAATCCAATGTTAATAATAATGATAATTACTAATCTAATTATCCAAAAATAAGAAACTAATTCGACATTCTCGGTAACAAGGAAATTTATTGACAACATAAACAGCAGGTTTAATAGATACAAAACAAAAATCAAAATATTGATAGACATATGCTTATCATTGATTTTCACATGAGAAAACAGAGCCGTTTGAATAAAATAAATTACACTAAAAATCAAAATAATTAAACTTGCATACATTGATCCATAAAAAATATAATCCAAAGAACCACTTAGCGCATTTATAAAGTCGAAAAAGATAGGAATAACACCAAGGCCCGCAAGTCCTACCAAAATGAATTGATATTTTCCGCGGACAAGCATATGTTGAAGATACAGAATTGTCAGCAATAATAAATCAATGATTGAGCCGATAGGCATTAACACAAGGTTATTTGTAAGAAAAGTCGATACAAGCTCTAAAATTGAAACAGACCAGAAATAAACAATAATGATTTTTAAATCTCCGGAAACCCGCTTGAAAAGGAAGGCACCAATTAAAGCGATTAAAAAAACAATTCCAATCCCAATTGGTGCCAATACTTTAAAAACCATTTCAATATTCATATTCAATATTTTTAATAAGGGGGCTTGGGTATATGAACATTATATGGCTTACTCAATACCCTAGCCCCAGAAGCCGGTAATGACCAAGCTACCAAATCAGCACAATAGCCTGAATACGATACATTATCTGTATCCGGAACCAAGCCAAAAGCAAAAATCAACCCATCATAATTACTATTTGTTAATATCGTTTTGACATTTGCATAAGGAATTTCAAATAACTCAAACAAGCCATCTTGGTGGTTCACTTCTTCGCTAAGAAAATTTTCACGCATAGCCTGCCATCTGTGATGACGTTTTAGAGCCTCAATTACACTAATATTGGGACCATCAGTTGCTCCACTAAGAAAATCAACGGCATCAACCTGATAATCTGCATTAAAAGATTTAATTTTTACAGCATCTAACTCATCATTCGTCATCTCACTCCATGCTTTATTGTCCAAACTGTCCGGCACTAAGATAAAAATAATAATACTATTTTCAACCCCTAGGTAGGCAAAAATATTGGAATTGACATAAGTTGTCATATCCGGTTCATCATTAGCATCCATCAGAAAAAAAGTTCCTTTTTCTAATAATGACTTAACAGTAGCAGCATTACTTCTGCTTGAATTCCACGCTGAAAGCGCATTCTCAACTCGTTGTACTTTACTCATAAGGCAAATTGTTTAAAATTTAATTGTGATAATATAAGTCAAAAAACAAGTACAATCAAGTTGTGGCAAGCATTTCAGGTATTAATACCTATGAAGTAATTTTTGTGAACAGGTACTAATACCTGAAAATTCGTTACTTGTTTAAAAAAACAAAATGGCTAAAGAGTGGGCTTAATTTCTTATTATTTTTCACGAATAATTACTGGAGCATGAATAAAAAATTGTGAATTCTGCTGCTTTCCTTCGTGCGTGTATTTATTGAAATTCATATCCCGTTTACGGATTGGGGTTAAATTCAAATAGTAATTATCGCCACCATATACCAAACGATATAAATTATGCAACATGAGATAATCGATTCCGGCAAATTCAAAATCTTTAGTTGCTCGCTTGCTAGGCTCGTGTGCAGGCCAAATAACCCGTGACGATGTACACCAATGCACTGAATAATTAGGTTTTGAAGTATCCGAAAATGGACCGTTCGGAGGCGCTACGGCAAGGATATCAGCAATAAAAGTTGAATCTTCTGTCCACATTTCCGTGCCCGGATGATAAAAATCGGCTAAGTCCTCTTTATTCATCAGGTAATTTGTCATAATCATGTGTTCAAACGTATGGTCGGCACGTTTATCTCGTAATTGCAAAAATATTTTCCTACGCTTGCTGCTTATGTTTGCACTTGCAGCAAGAGTTCTCGGTAAGACATCATCAAAATTCTTGGGAAGTGGAATAGCGGCACCCAGAGGCAAAGGTATTTCCTTAAAGACAGCCATATAAAACAGGTATTTTTTTAATCCGAACTGTGAACCTTCAAAATGAAAATCATTTTTTCCTGTCAATCGATTGCCATATTCCCCAAGTCCGTATGCATTAATGAAAATTCCCATATCATTGCCGGAGCCTTCAGCAACATGTTTTTCTCGAACCGGATTTGACATATACCAGCGTGTGGACAAGATTGACAAAAACTGATTCTTGCTTTCACGACCAATGCTATACCATGGCTTCAAACACATAGCAGACTGTCCTTCAGGTTGCTGCATGTTTTTAATTAAACGGGTAGTAAGATCTTCAGTCCATCGTTTAAAATCCACGCTATCTTTTGTCATGATATCCTGTTCCTTTAAATAATGCGGGATTAGGGGATTAATAAAATTAAGCGGAATGTCATAAACCGGCTCCTTCCCCATTAAATGATGCGTTAAAGCCAATGCCTCAAGCATGCGAATTACATTATCCTGACTCATAGCTTGCATTGGCTCAATTCCTTGCTGAAAAACCGAGAAATATTTATTGGTTTTAGTGAGATTCTCATTTGGTTTACCGAATTCTATTCCGAAATGCGTATGATACCTCCTCCAAAATCCGAAACTCACATCATCGCGGAGCATAAACCCGTTAATATCAGCAGGATATTTAATGTAGGCATTGGTTGAATCACCATCATGTAAGATTTTATCGTTCCAAAATTTCCTTAAATTGTATTCTGAATATAAATCGAGCCGTTCAATTGCCAAGAAAGTATAAACGAGTTCATTCAGGCTTGTTTGATAATCCTGACCATGTTGTTTCAACAATGTGATTTCGGTAACCAACATGCTAATGTAATTATTGAAATTGCTGTTACCATCACTCCAACGCAGGTTTTGATTGCCATAAGGATCAGTTTTACGGTCGATAGCAGGAATATTTACACCATAAAGTTCCACATCGGGACTGATAACAACAAACTCATTTTCAAGTCTTTGCCTATAGTTTTGATATTTTTTTAATAAATCTTGCTCTAAACTTTGCGCCAATAGTTGCTCAGCTCCAAAAGCAAGAAAAAGAAAAAAAAATATCCATTTATTGATTTGCATCGACTTGAATTGTAGGTTCAACATCTAACTCTGTTCTTACGCGGTTGCGAATTTCGCTCATCAACTGATTCACATCGCGCAAAGGCATCTCAGGATGAAGTACTATGTGGAAACTTAACTCATTATGGTCACCATAGGAATGTAAATGAAAATGATGTGATAAAACATCAAAGCCGGCTACATCATTGGAGATATCGCGCACTTTATGGATAAGCTCCCCATCTGCGTTTTTACCAAGGATGACATCAATCGCTTCAATAATTATTTTCCAAGCCGTCCACATAATCAGGGCAGCGACCAAAAGTCCTAGGACACCATCAATCCACCAGGCAAAAGACTGCAAAAATATCCCGACAAGGATAACCAAAGAAGAAATTGCATCTGAACGATGATGCCAGGCATCTGCTTTAAGGGCAAGTGAATCGAGTTTTTTTGCAGCATGTAAAGAATATCGCGCCATAGCTTCTTTCACAATCATGGAAAAAGCAGTAACAACAATAGCAAAAAGCCCAAATTCTGTAGTTTCCCCTGAAATCAGTCTTTGAACGGCTTCAACACCGAAATTTAATCCTATCATTATCAGGATTGCCCCAATAATAACTGATGCAACCAAACGAAACCGACCATGACCGAAAGGATGATCCGTATCGGGAGGCTTAGCAGCGGCTCTGTAAAAAACCATCAAAATAATTGAAGATGCTGAATCAGACAGTGTATGCCAGGCATCGGCCATAAGCGCAACAGATCCGCTAATAACACCAACCCAAAGCTTAAGAAAAAAAAGCAGCACATTACCTATAACTGCTAACCACCCTGCTCTGAATGCGATTTTTTGATTAATTATTTTAGCCATAATCGTAACACCATTGCTTAATGCAGTAAAGGTATTGCTTTATCCGATTACAACCAAGAAACTAATTAAGATTTTGATTTCAAATGTGCATCAATTGCAGCTTTTAGTCCCGGTTTTTGTTGCAAACCAACTTTTTTCCAAATTTGCTCACCTTTCTGATACAATATTATGCTCGGGATACCGGTTACCTGATACTTTGAGGAAATACGAGGAAATTTGTCAACATCTAATTTTGCAACAATAACTTTTCCCGGCATTTCTGTCGCTAATTCTTCAACAATTGGACCCTGTATCCGACAAGGACGACACCAATCGGCGTAAAAATCGACCAATATAGGTGTATCACCTTCGATTAATTCATAAAATTGTTCACTGCTTTCTATCACAACAACATCACCATTTTCACCATCAGTTGAAGCACAAGAACTTACCACTGCACCAATCATTAGTGGCAAAAATACAATCACAAATAATTTAATTGATTTCATCTTTTTCCTTTCGTTTTTTTCGTTTATTAATCATTGTTTGAATGAAGTCTGCAAGAAACAGGCCAACTAAAGCACCCAGAATTGCATTGTAATACCAAAGCTGTTTCATTGGGCATGTGCCACTTAAACAACCTACATAATACCAATAAAGATATCCGCCTACACCTCCGACAATTGCCCCGATAATACTGAGCCGATGTTTTTTTATTATCGATTTTATTTTCATCATAATCGTGAATAAAACAGGGAATTGCCCTGATTGTTGTTTAGCAAGTTGTACTTATCGACACAAAACATGTATGTTACGACAAATGATTGTTTTTAATTGCTTTCTTTCAACTTTTGAGCTGCTGCTATGATATGACAAATAAAAAAAGCGCCGACAAAATTTGTCAGACGCTCGTTATGATATTTAGTTATTTATTTAAATAAAGATTAATTGAACGAGAATATAAAGTGGCAATAGTACGATTAAAGAGAATTTAAACATATAGCCAAAGAACGAAGGCATGTTAATTTTGTTTTCTTCAGCAATTGCCTTTACCATAAAGTTCGGACCGTTACCAATGTATGTCATTGCGCCAAAGAATACTGAACCTACACTAATTGCGACCAGAATTTTCTCACTAATTCCGGCATGGAATCCCTCTGCAACAATTGCAATTTTATCAGGGTTCATTCCAATGGCAAGTTCATAAAATGATACTGCAGTCGGTGCATTATCCAGGAATGCACTCAATAAACCGGTAGCGTAATAAAATTGCGAAGGCTCAGTGAGTCCAAGATCGTGTGCATTAGCCCCAAGGAAAATGAGTGCCGGGGTCATGGTTATAAATATACCGAGGAATAAATATGCAACTTCTGTAATTGGCTCCCAAGTGAATTTATTCGCTTTTCGTAACATTTTTTTCGTAAATAGCAGAGACGCTCCGGCCAACAGCAACATAGCAGCTTCTCTAATAAAACCAAAATAATGATTTTCATGTACGATATCCAGATAGTTGTCATTTAAAAATGCGACAGAAGCAACAATACCAATTAGCCAAACGAAATTGAGATTTCCTTTCAAGCGAATTGGTTGTATATTGGTTTTATCAAATGCGAGATTTGCAGCCGGTTCTTTTTTGTGATAAAAACTATCAACAATAAAGTAAATCACTAAAAGAGACATATTTACAAACATCCATTCAGGAACTAAATTAAAGAACCAAGTAAATTCAGCACCACGTAAATAGAGTAAAAATAACGGTGGATCACCTAATGGGGTTAATAATCCTCCGGCATTTGCGACAATGGCAATAAAAAACAAAATCGTATGTACTCGGTATTTACGTTCTGAATTTGTTTTAATCACCGGACGAATTAAGAGCATTGCAGCTCCCGTTGTTCCCATAAATGATGCTAAAATCGCACCTATCCCGAGAAACAAGGTGTTTATCCATGGTTTTGCTTCAATATCTCCTTCTAAGTGAATACCTCCTGTAATCACAAATAATGATCCCAGTAAAACAATAAAAGGCACATAATCAAACAAGAGCTGATACATCAAAGCACCAGACAGATGTTGTGCAATCAGGTAAATTGCCGTGGGAATACCCAGCGCCAAAGAAACAATCAGTTTGTTTTTATTTTGATGCCACCAATGTTCAAACATCAATGGTCCAACGGCAATCATTGCCAACATCAAAATAAAAGGGATTAGTGCCCAAGCCGGCACGGATGCATTTGTAGCTGCAGATAATAGTACCATAATTTTACGTTTTTAAAAACAGGGCGAAATTAATATTTTTTTTTGCAATGAACCATAACAGTAGATATAAATGCAGTTTTTTTTATTTTTTTTACCCATAAAAAAAATGTGCTAAGGTCAAACCATAACACATTTTGCTAATATCTAATAAGTTATTAAATTTCCTTAAAACTTTGGGCAATTTTTATCATGCTTTCTCCTGTTTTCGAGATTGAGTCACCCGCATTTATATTATCATAAAGGTTTTGAATAATTACCTTTTCCACCAAAGGATAATTGTTTTTTACTGCGCTTTCTTTTTAGTCCCGAATCACAGTTTGTCATTAAGGTGTGTTCGGGATTAAAACGGCATATTTATTTATGGTGTTTTAAATAAAGAAAGCTAGCAAAGAAAATCTGGCGCTGACCCGTATTTTTCTATTCATTGGGCATCGTTCCGTTCTCCTCGAATCTCCTCGTACCCTGCCTGCGGCAGGCAGGCTGCGGGTCGAGTAGTTAAAAACTCCACTGATGCCT
This sequence comes from Bacteroidales bacterium, assembly GCA_027858835.1. Taxonomy (GTDB): domain Bacteria; phylum Bacteroidota; class Bacteroidia; order Bacteroidales; family ML635J-15; genus JAQIBY01. Next base: position 9,811 of record JAQIBY010000152.1, read on the forward strand.
CAATGAATAACGAAAAATCCGCGAATGCGCCAGAGTTCGTGTCCGGCTAAAGGATTTTAATAGTAGTCTAAAGCTACGTACTATGGATACTGCGTATAAGTTGAAACTATTCTAGCCTTCTGAAAATAACCGCCTATAGCCTTCAAAAAGAAGGCTTGGTGCGCTGGATATGGCAGACCGCTTGGCTCGAGATGGACGTGAATGTCGGATTTT
>JAQIBY010000162.1 GCA_027858835.1 Bacteroidales bacterium
ATTCCTATTTTGTACAATGTATGACCCAAAATTATTTTGCTGTTTTACTTTTCCTTTTTTCTTAGTCAAAAAAGGAAGCAAAAAAGACAAGGCAGCACCGACTGTCAACGCGCTCTGCCGGATTTTTGTAAAATCTAATCAGAACGTGTCTAAAGCATCTGATTGATTTTACATCAAAAATCCGACATTCACGGCCATCTCTAGCTAGCGGTCTGCCATGTCCAGCGCGCATAGCCTTCTTTCGAAGGCTTTTATAAGCGTATTTTTGCAAATCTCGCTCGTGTTTTTACTGTCGCATTTGTTCTTCGAATGGTTGAGAAAGGTCAATGCATGATCCAAACTCCAAATTTTAAAAACATAATATACTGATAATCAGATGTGTTTGGGAGGGCGTCGTTGTGGTTCACAAAACAGGAGAAGCCCGAAGGGCTTCAATATAAATAACCGCCGGTGAAACCGGTGGTGTAACAACGCGTCAAACTCTGAATCCTGAAGCGGCTATTCAAATTTGACCCTTTCAGGGTCTAATACAATAAAAAACTATGTATAAAACAAGAAAATGCCGGAATTAAGCAGAAACAACCCCGGCATTTTGATAGAGATTTGCATCTCCCTTAGAATTTGTGTTTAAAGCCGATGCTAAATGCCGGTCCTGCTGAAAGGCTGCTGTAAATTTGATTCTCAGCATTGTACGACTGGTAATAGCTTTCAACTTTATTATTCAATAGATTTGAAATTTTTATGTCAAGCATTGAATTTTGGTCTGCCCCGACTTTTTTACTTAAACTAAAGTTCAAGCTATGAAAAGGTTTGATATAGATATCAGGAAACAATCCGGCTCCGACAATATGCAATGTTGGTCCTTTTACATTGTAAAACAGGCCGCCGGAAATCCCTTTTTCAATATGATTGTATGTTATCCCTGCATTCACAAGATAAGGAGCTTGCCCTGCCATTTGTCTTGTTTTATCAAGGGTTTCCCCGGTTTTTAAATACCCGAGTCTTGAAGAATACTCGGCATCCGTCATGTCAATTTTTGATTCAACATAGGTGAAATTAAAGCTTACTCCAAAATGTTTAACAGATTCAGAAATGAAACCGAGACTTTTACGCATTTCAAGTTCGATACCAAAAAGTTCTCCGTTTCCGACATTTCTTGTTTGATACTCAGTACTTGTTTGTTGTTCAGGAATCCTTACCAATTCAATAGGATTGTCAAAGGCTTTGTAAAATGCACTTACTGAAATAATTTCATTTGATTTCATGAATAATTCCCATCGAAAATCCAGATTATCAATCCGTGTTTCTGTTAGATTGCCGTCCCAGTCACTATAAGTAAACAAACTTCCGTTAAAAATCCGGTTCGAAATCGGATCGAGAATTTGCGCAAAGGAAAGTTCCTTAAAGGATGGTCTTGCAATGGTTTTCGAGTAAGCGAGTCTGAGATTTTGTTTTTTTGTCAATTCATAAATCAAATTGACACTGGGAAACAAATCAAAACTGTCCAGCACTTTTGTGTTGTCTAAGTTTCTTCCGTTGGTTGTGTCTCCGCTTGCAAATTGCTGATCACGACCGGTATGGCGCAAGACATAATTTTCAGCACGCAATCCAATTATGGTTTTAAAATGCTTAAAAATATACGCTTCGTTCGAAAAATAAGCACCCGTGTTATTTACATTTGACTGATATTCATTTGGGTTTGGATGATTGTTTCCGGATTGGTAATAAATAGAATTCGGTTTATTCGGAAACAGATTTTCCGGATTCAACACCTCTGAAGGTGTTACATTATCCCATGATTGTCCACCAAAAAATTGGATGTCATAAAATAGAATTTCATAATCGCGATACTTGAAATTGTGTGAAGCCCCGAATTTTAATTTTGCCTCTTCGTTTTGGAAAAAGTAAAGTTTAGAAACATCAAGTTTTGCGGTGGCATTCAATTCGTTTAATGAGCGCCAAATTCTTGACGGATTTCCTCCTGCCCCGGCGACAAAAAGTGTATCAACCGATGTGTAAGTCAATGCGGTTTTCCGTAAATCGGGATCAAAAGAGCTGGAGTAAGTCGGAGAAACTCTCCAATCAATATCCCAAGAGCGATTTTTTAGCTTATGACTTCCGTGGAGAAGTAAATTTTTTATTCCTCGCTGATTATATTCCAGATTGTGTGATTTTGCAAAGTATCCGGATTGTCCAACTGCCTCTCCGTCATTATCAATATCAAAAATCCCGGCACGACTTTCACCGTTTTGCAACACGAGTAACATCAGCCGTAATTTTGAAAATTTTGTTTTGTATGACAGTCCTGCCAATCCGCCGAGTAGTACATTATGCTCTCCCATTTGTCCGGTTTGACGGGTTGCATAGCGGAGTTCATATTTATCAGGGTCAACATATCGCTGATATTCACCATATTCCACTTCATCGTAGTATTTGTAATCTGATTTATATGATAAGGAAAAAACATAGGCCATTTTGGGTTGCTTATCCGGGTTTTTAGGATTTTTTAATTTCCATTGATTCCCCATTGCAATACCGGCACTGATGTCCATTAAGCTGGTTTTTCGTGTCGCTCCGAGTTCCGGATTAAAACTGGAAATAAATGCATTGGCTTCTTCCTGAGATGCACCTGAAATCGGTGTTGGGATGTTATAGGCATCTGCTCCATCAGGTAGTGCACGGGTTCCGTCATCAAATCCGAGGAAATCGGTTTTTCCACCTCCGTAACCTAAGTAATTGGAATTAAAATGCATGCTCGGATTATATCCCAAACTAAAGGATACATCCATAATTTTTTTCTGTGGAAAATCTTTGGTTTCAATGTTCATCAGGCCTCCGGTAAAATCAGCCGGCATATCGGCGGTAAAGTTTTTACTGACAAGCATATTGTTGATGAGGTTAGTGGGGAAAATATCCATCTGTAAAGTGTTTTTATCAGGATCAAGCCCTGGGATATCCACACCGTTCAGGGTTGTTTTTGTGTATCGACCGCCCAGTCCGCGGATATACACATATTTTCCACCTTCAATGGAGACCCCGGTAACACGTTTTGCTGCTTCAACTGCTGTTCCGTCACCCGTAAGCTCCATTTTTGATGATGAGATTCCATCAAGCATTGTCGGAGATTTTCGTTTCATGTTTTGCAGCGCTGCTTCAGTTCTCCGAACGGATTCTGCTGCAACAACGACTTCTTGCAATTCAAATGCACTTGTTCCCAATTCGATATTTTCGAGTAAAGTTACTTCGCCCCCTTTTATTACTACTCCTGAAATCACTTTGGTTTGGTAAGAAATGTAAGAAACTTCAAAATCGTATGTTCCTGCAGGGACATCAAGGGTAAACATCCCGTCAAGGTCAGTAGAAGCTCCTAATGTGGTGTTTTTTATTTCGAGGGAAACGCCAACCAGTGTTTCTCCTGTTTCTGCGTCGGTTACGGTGCCCCGGAAAGTCCCGTTTTGGGCAAATCCGCTAAGATTTATTAAGATGAAAAAACTAAAAATTATCTGCTTCATTGTGTTGTTTTCTAAGGGATTTTATAATCAACGAAACAGACTTGCATCGTTTTCTGCTGATGCAAGTCTGTTTTTTTTAATTAATTAGTTTAAAATTCAGCCAATTTGCCTGATTGTGCTGCCCATGTCCAACTTAAAGGAGAAGCATTTGCAGTATTTGTTTGACCGGCATTTACACCACTTGGAACATCTCCGTTTACATGATTTGCCAAATCTTCCGCAGCAACATTGATAAAAATGTCTGTGAAGTTGACTTGTGCAGCAGTTACACGATTAATTTTTTGTCCGTCTTGAACATTTGTGAAATAAATATTTTGGAGATTAACAATGGAATTGTCATCAACATTAATGAGATCAGCAGCCATACGAACCACTTCACCGTCTCCGTCAAGTTGAGCTGTCATAACCGCACCGTTTTTAATTGTATGACCGGTTTGCATCGCACCTTCAGGTCCGTCGAGTTCAAAACAATGATCGTTTGGAGTGATGAGGAAAAAGTTGTCTAATGTACCTGCCCAGGATTGATCGGTATCAATTGCATCATCACCGTTATTCCAAATGACGACATTATTAACATTGACAGTTCCACCGAAAAATTCGATCCCGTCGTCTTGATTCGCTACTACTTCAAGGTTTTCAACGATTGTACCTGTACCAACACCACCAAGTGTTAAGCCATTAATCTCATTCCCTGAACCAATGTTTGTTCCTCCATGACGAATGGAAACATATTTAATAATTCCTGAATTGTCATCTGTAATATTTCCACCATACATTCCATTGGGGTCAGAGGTTGGGATACCTTCAATCTGAATTTCGGTGATGTCACCGGCATCGTTTGATGCTGAGATTGGAGCACGTCCACAAATAAGAAGTCCGCCCCATAGGCCGTTAATATCGGGGTCAAGGTTTGGGCTGCCAAAGCTTCCTGCTGTTACATCTTCCGGGGTAATTTCGTCAGCAACTGAAGTGAAAATAATAGGTTTTGTAGCTGTTCCTTCTGCAATGATTTTACCGCCTCGAGCAACTAAAAGCACAGTCGCATTTGAACCTGTACCTGCTTCGCCCTTAATAATTGTACCCGGCTCAATGGTTAGAGTTACATCATCAACAATCGTGATACGACCGCCAAGTTGATATACATTGTCACTTGTCCAGCTTGTATTTTCGGTAATGTTTTCTGAAACAATCAGATTACCGGTGTCCGGCATGTCATTGTTATCCGGCTCATCGTCTGTACAAGATGTCATTACAAGTATGAGACTTATTAAAACTGCGAATAAAAAGAAATGTTTTTTCATCGTTTAAATTTTTTAGTTCAATTTTACGATGCAAACATAGGCTTTGAATTCAAGCCAAGCGTTAAGCAAAGTTTAAGTCTTTCTAAGCTTTATTTGAAAAATGGGCGTAAAATGGCTCAATGATTAACATTGGCTTAACTTAGGCTGTGTTATTCTTAGCTCATCCAATGGTGTTTGGTTGGTAGGTGCTTGACAACCTGCCTGTTGGGTGATTGTGGCTTTATTTAGGCAGGATTAATATGGGATGTTTTTTAGTGGAATAAAACCAAGCTAGAAAAGTCGTATTTGAAGATGGAAATAAAATATTATTACACCTTTTCCAAAGTTAAGAACTTTGGAAAAGGATGTACTATATTTGGGAAAAGGATGTGCTAAAATTCATATTCTAATCGGAATTTTATCGCAAAATTATCCTTAAAATCAGAACCTGCATAATCCCCATGGTTATAATAAACCCCAACTCCGTATTTTAAAAATAATTGTTGTAGAAGTGCGTTAATTTGCAAGCCGCTTTCCATGTATATTTTGTTTGGATAGGCAAATTGTATCGGCGAATTCATTTCGTAATAAGGAAATTTACTGTTTTCTCCGATAAACATATTGGATACCAGTGCAAATTCTGGTTTCCAGTTTTTTACATGAAAAAGCAGACTTCCGATGTCGTATTTTAAGAATAAGGCGGCAAATCTGTCTGCGAAAATTCCATGTGCAGGCATGGTGGCAAAACTGTTGTCTGAATCGATCCACTTTCCACTTTTATGAATAGAAAATCCTTGTCCGTAAATCGGGAAATCGCTATAAATTAGGCCTGCATCGGCAGTGATATGAAAATCGCCTATCCATTTCGTTTCCAGCACATCATGAAAACGGGTTTCAAAGCGCCAATATGGTTTAAACGCATCATCTTTCCAGGGAATTCCTTTACGAATATTGAAGTGAATATCAGGATATTTGCTTCCCATACTCATAATGTTTCCTTTTGGTGTACGGATAATATCTTCTCGGATAACCCATTTTGTTTCAATTCCGGTTTCCCAACCAGTCATTTTTCCGTAAAAGCGCGGGAAAACTTGATTTTCAATTGTTGTATTATTAATTTTGTTAAAGTCCAAATATGTTTTGGCGTGAAATCCACGGAATATTTGCGCTTGAATATTTGCTGTCCAACTTGAATACCAGTCAAAATCCGAAAGGAAAAATTCCCGGAAGCTTTCATTTTCAAATCGCGTTGATGTAAAATTATAAGCATTTGATTCTCTGACATCATGAGTATATGCAGCTTGTAATATTAGTCGCTCATTTTTTAGGGGCATAATATTTAATCCTGCTCCGTATTTAAAGGCTTCATCGCGAATTCCATAGGCCCCATAAGCAAAAAGCGAAAAATAATTGGATAATCGATGATTGGTTTCCAGACCTAATCCTAATCTACTGCCTTCGTATTCATTATACCAGTAAAGGCTGTTTAAATCGATATTCACGACGCCCCAAGGGATTTTCCCGGTTGCAAGTATCTCTATGCTTGCCAATTTTCGGTCAAGATTAACTGCATCGCCGACACTGTCAATTAGCTCGTAAGTGTTTTTTTCACGTGTATTGAGTTGTTGAATTCGGAAATTATTCCAAAATAAGTCGTCTTTTTCAGTGGCATCTTTGGCATATACTATTTCCGTACCACCTTTAAGTCGTGTTTCAAGCTCCTGATTAATTTCTACATCTTTGATATAGGTTTTTCCAACACCAAGCAGTTTTGAGCTACCGGATCCAGCAGAGTCACTAAGTTCAATAAAGTTAACAATAAAATCGGTGTTTAATTGCATTGGAAACCAATGCACTCCATCCGGTTTGTTGTATTGTTGCTGAATTTTCACCCGCATTTCATCACTCTGTTTCTTTGGTTCTGCAATCACATTTTGAATTGCCCAACCATCGGAGTTTATGTAAATTAAGCCTTCCAGGCCACTAAAATTTGTTCCTCTTTTGGGTTGAAACGACATAATGAATGTTGTGTCACCGGTTTCAGTGTAGGCAGTATCTTTGAGTAGAAAGAAATATTTATTCGGACTATTTTTGCAGAGTGGGCTAATGTATTCTTGTCCGGCAACCTGAATAATTTCATCATAAAAGGAAAATGATTGATATTCGGCTGCAAGATAGGTAAAGCTTGGATGCTTTAATCCTGAAACCCGGCTTGCAAGGATTTCTTCCTTGGTTTTGTCAGGTGATTTAAATTGTTTCTTAGTCACGGATTCCATGAGAAACAAATGATTTTTTTCAAGAAAATCCATCATTTTCGCTACACTTGATGTGTCGGTAATATTGCCCGCAGAATCTTTTTTAAGGGTTTCCTTATAACCCTTTGAGTCAATGGTGAAATACATTTTTGAGTAGGATGTCAGTTTATATGAAACCAAATTGTCAGGATTATGTTTTGCTTTGTTGTCAATGGCTTGATAAACTATTCGATGTGCCGGATTTTCTCCCGGAAGCACTGTGACTTCATTTAAGGTGAGTGCTTCGGGCTGCATTTCAATCAGAATAAAGTCTTTATTTCCGTTTAAAGGGATTTTTTCCATTTTATATCCTACAAAACTGGATTGAATAAACGCTGCCTTTTGTTTGTCTGGGATAGTGAATAGGCCATCCAGGTCAGTGATGCAGCCTTCTTTATCATCGTTGTATGTTACATTGACAAAAGCCATGGGTTCTTTTGTTTCTGCATCAATAATTTTCCCTTTCAAAATTTCTTGTGCAAACAAAGTTGTTGTCATAAGGACAAGGCAAATGGTAAGTGTTTTTCTCATCGTTTATTCGTATTTCCCGGTTTTCAGCACACTGAGTTCTTTTTGAGTTAGAAATCGATATTTTCCGCGTGGTAGATTCTTTTTTGTTAATCCGGCAAAATACACTCGATCCAATTTTATTACAATAAATCCAAAATGTTCAAAAATTCGTCTGACAATGCGGTTTCTTCCCGAATGAATTTCTATTCCAATGGTTTTATAGGAGTTATCGAGAAATGCAATTTCATCTGCCTTAATCGGTCCGTCTTCCAACTGAATGCCTTTTGCGATTTTGTCAATTTGGTCTTGTGATGCAGGCATATCAAGCTCAACATGGTAAATTTTCTTTTTGTTGTAGCTCGGATGCGTTAATTGTTTAGTCAACTCGCCATCGTTTGTAAACAGCAACAAGCCTGTGGTGTCCATATCAAGTCGTCCTACCGGATAAATGCGTTCAGGACAGGCATTCCCGATAATGTCCATTACCGTTTTACGATTTTGCGGATCGTCTAGGGTTGTTACATAGCCTTTTGGCTTGTTTAACATCAAGTAAACGGGTTTTTCCGCCCTAATAAGTTTGCCTTTATAACTAACTTGGTCGGTAGGCATCACTTTAAAACCCATTTCGGTGATGGTTTTTCCATTGACAGAAACTTTTCCGCTGCTAATCAGTTTATCTGCTTCTCGTCGCGAGCAAATTCCGGCGTTTGCAATGTATTTATTTAATCGAGTTGTGTTTTGTTTGTCGTCCTGATTTTCCATATGGCAAATTTACCAAAATTGAACGTAAAAGAATTGTAGTATTGTATAAATTGTTGATTTAGTACAAATTTAGGGGTTACGGGAATTAATAGAGGTAATTATCTGATGAAATTTGAAATCTCTTTTTATTGCTCTTATCACTTTTCACTTCCTTTTTTTCTTATCCCGAATAGCGCATGTTATTTTCTGTGCTTTCGGGATTAAAACAGCATGTGACTTAAGGTGTTTTTAAGTCAAAAAAAGGAACAAAAAAGACAAGCTATTCTTTTCTGGGGAAAGTACGTTTTCAAGCCCCACTCAGGGCTTCGCTTTCCGACGCTTTGAGAAGCTCTGAAGAGTGCCTATGCTTGCTCGCCTCATCGCGATATCGCAAAAGTTGCATTCCAAATATTTTGAATAATCACCAATGGGTCATTAATTACTTGATATTTCAATGATATTGAACTGCCACCATAAAAACCGCGATGAAATTCTGTGAGTTTTTTATCTTTGAGCAAAACATTGGATTATGGCAATATATTTACGTCAAGACGAAAATTACGAAGCATTACGAAATGTTGCTGAGCGGATGGCAATTGCTGCCAGAACTGCACCCAAGACCCGTGGGAAAGATGTGATTCAGATTGCGATTGTTGACGGTGATGAGTTGATGGCATTAGCAGATGATATGGGAAAAATTGCGGAAGAATTTGACATGGCATTTTTTGCTAGAGATGCCGGCAATTTGCGAAACTCACAATTGGCAGTATTGATTGGTTGTGAAATTAAGGTAAATAATTTGAACCCTTGCGGGATGTGCGGTTTCCCGGATTGCGCCACGAAATCGAAACATCCTGAAATTCCCTGTGTATTCAATACAATGGACATGGGAATTGCCATTGGCTCTGCGGTATCAGTTGCTGCAGATGCCCGTGTTGATAACCGGACAATGTACACCATCGGGCAGGCTGCAAAACGATTAGGAATGCTTGAAGATTCTGTCCCCGTTGTTTGTGGAATTCCGATTTCCGCACAAAGTAAAAATCCATATTTTGATCGTAAAAAGAAATGACAAAGCCCAAAATATTAATTTTAGACAATGTGCATCCACGAATGAAAGATGCTTTAGCAGAGGTCTTTCAGATTGATGAAAACTTGACTTGTCAAATCGATGAGTTGATGGATGTTCTGCCGGAATATGTTGGTGTTATTCTGCGTTCCCGCTTGTCTTTCACGAGAGAAGTAATTGATGCAGCCACTGATTTGAAATTTATTGGCCGCGTTGGTGCGGGAATGGAAAGCATTGATGTTGAGTATGCAGAATCAAAAGGGATACAATGTTTAAATTCTCCGGAGGGGAATCGTGATGCTGTGGCAGAACATGCCATGGGGATGATTCTTTCTCTATTGAATCATTTGAATACTGCGGATAAAGAAGTAAGAAAGGGAATTTGGCAGCGTGAGGCAAATCGTGGTCGAGAATTGAAGCATATGACAGTCGGAGTTGTTGGCTTTGGAAATATGGGTTCGGCTTTTGCACAACGCTTATCAGGCTTTGGCTGCCGGGTTTTAGCATACGATAAGAATAAGACAAATTATGCTCCTGAGGGAGTAAAAGAGGTGAAGATGCTGGATTTATTTGAACAAGCTGATCTTATTTCACTGCATATTCCTTTGGATGAGGCAAATTATTATTTGTGTGATGAAAAATGGTTTGAGCAATTTCATAAACCCATTGCTTTGATTAATACAGCTAGAGGTCCGGTTGTGAAAACTTCTGCTTTAATTCAGGCTTTAGATAATGGGAAAGTGCTTGCAGCCGGATTGGATGTTTTAGAATACGAAGAGACTTCCTTTGAGAAAACGAAACAGCTAACTGATATCCCCGATTTCCTGAATTTAGCTCAACGAGATAATGTGTTGTTTTCACCTCATATTGCCGGTTGGACAGTGGACTCAAAAATAAAACTTGCTGATTATTTGGTGGAAAAAATCACTGTTGTCCGATAAAAATAAGATAATGAATTAAAATTGATGAGATTCCTCACCGCTGGCTAGCGGTTCGGAATGACAAGGTGTTATGTCGTTGTGGAGGGACTTGGTGGGGCCGAAGCCGCCACCAAGTCCCTCCACTTCCAAATAC
>JAQIBY010000004.1 GCA_027858835.1 Bacteroidales bacterium
ATTTTAGATAAAAAAATCAAGCAATCTTCATCCCTATTGAAGTGTTCAGCAAACTCTATAAGGTTTTGACCTTTGAATATTTCCATATTTTCTTTTATTTACAATGCCTCAAAGATATGAAATTAAATGATGACCTCAAAAGAGTTTTATATAATTTACATCAAAACTACGAAAAATCGATTTGAATTCAATTCCATTTATAACACTTAATTTCAAATTACCAGTTTGATAATTATGAATACGCAGTTTTGCACCATCGTACAAATACACATTCCCCAAGCTGATTCGCGAATTGTTTTTCAAGTTGATTGTCAACACACCCCGATTAAGGGAAATATGTTCTATCTGTTTCAAACTTTCATGCAAACTGGCATTTTGCATCATAAAATTTGGATTCAAAGCATTCAAAGTTGCTGTGATTTCTTTACCACACACATTAAAGCGATACTCCTCGAGTGTATTAAAAAACGCCAAAATTCCGGATACAGATTTATGATAAGCCAGACGTTCGTATTCCTCACTCGTTTTCTTCCATAACTTTGCCATTTCCATGGAAGTTAGATTTCGTGCTTCAGAATGATATACGGGAGCCGGATTGTACGCATTCAAACGAATTAATCCGTCAGGCAAAACTGCCAGAACAGAAGATTCATCAACACTCATGTCATTTACATTTTTTTTCTCAATCAGCTCTCCTGCTTCATTTAAGTAATATCCTATATAACCTGAACGTATAGCCTCTTGTTGCTCTGCATCAATCCGAACAAACCAGTTTTCATTTTGCTTCATATCATAACTACTGATAAAATGGCTAGATGAGTTTTCTTCCTCAATTTTTCCACTTACAAGTAGTTGATTTTCTGAAACCATTAAATGTTCAGGTGTGACATATTCTTCTTTGTCAATTTTTATTAGATATCGCAATTGATTATCAGGTGTAAAGGATGCGACAAATCCGCTGCGAGGTTTATGTGATGTTAGTTGTTTTCCTGCAATTTGCATTTTCTTATTAAATGATCCGCAAAGGTATATATTTCCGGAAGCATCCTGAACAGCAATTTGCTCAACATTATTTCGGAATCCTCCGTTTTCATATATCTCAGACCAAAGCGGTTCGCTAATCTCATCAATACTCATACGGCTGTCTAAAGGAATAATAACTGCTTGAGCATTTTCGTATTGTGGCATACTTGCACCAACCGGAGCTCCAATAAAAGTAGGATCACAAACCGTAAATCGTTCTCCACGATATTCTACATATCTACCTTTTACCATGTCGTTAAATTTCACAGCAGTTGCAATATGCCCAGGATAATCAAGCCCGACAACTTGTAAGCCGGTCAGTTCTTCAACTAGATATGCAAATAAAACCGAGCGATCCTCACAATCAGCCGCAGGGTACATGAATAATTCGTCCGGGAAAAAGAATTTCTCATATCCAAATTGCTCATCATCAGTCTTATAATCAAATTGTGTCTGCACAAATCGCAAAATAATATTTACGGCTTCTTGCTCCGCTTTGCCTTCAATTGCTTTTTCAAAATATGTCATTAAAGATTCCCGTGTAATGGGTGACATCGCTGAATGAAAAAACACCCGGATTTCTGATTGAGGAAAATCCTGATAAAAACTCCTTAAGTTTTCATTAAAGGCAATCTTCACGGCATCATCATTAATCTTAAAATTACGAAAACTTAAGGACAGAGGCAGATTTGGGGTTTCATCCAATTGCACGTCAAAAATCCGCTCTGCTCCAGGATAATCTTTATTATAGGTATGAATATGCTGCAAATCTTTATTAAGCACATAATACTGTTGCCCGTCAATTTTCAAGTAAGAAACGCCGTATAATGCGGTTTGTGAAGGGATTAAAAGCGACAGAGCATCATCGTAGTATGCAAGTTTGGTTTTATAACCCGATTTTAATAAAATAAACCACTGAAATAGCACTTTTTCCTTTTCTGTGACACATATTTGCTCAGACATATCCTCAATGAGTAGCAAGTATCCCCAGTCGTTTAGGCGCAATTGCCGCTGCACTTGAAATAATTGTTCAATGAGCTTAAAATAATCTGTTTCACTCAAGGTTTCAAAATAAGCAGATATCACATTTGGGCCATTATCTGTTCCTGGGTTCTGATGCAAATCAGGATCATACAAAAACTGCATTTCTTTTCCATAATAATTCAGCATTGCTGTTTTTCGCTTAACACCCGGTTTAACAGCTTCCTGAATTGGCAGCTCAACAATTAAAGGTTGCTTTTGAATTGCAATGGGCTTTCGTTCAACAATTTCAGGAGTACTATCATCACGACTATCAATGACTGGAATTGCTGTGTTTTGCTCAACATCCATTGAAGGTTTATATCTCGGAATTTTCTCCGGTCCCGGTACGCGCTCGGGTTCACGGCCTTTGAACAACTCAAAACGCTCCCAATCTTTTTTCAAAAAATCAGCAAAAGCTTTGTCTTGCTCTTCTACATATTTTCTAAAGTTTTCTGATTCTTGTTGTTTGTAATTTTCAAAATCCTGACGCATGGCTTCCAGCTCATCCTCAGTTTGAGAAAATGCTGTAAAACTTGCAAATACAATTAAAGCGAAGCTCAGCCCAGTAAATATTTTTTTCATAGTAATGATTTTTCGAGTGTTTATTGGCAATTTTTATGCCAGATTTCAATCGTTTTTCTTCTGCAAAATACTAAAAATCTATTAAACCATTGCATATCAGAATTAGGAAGAATCATTATCTGTTAAAAAAAGCAAAGAAACTAAGCCATTATATTACACATACTTTTGAATACTGCTTTTATTTTGTAGTTTTGTTTCGGTTGAGAATAAACTATGTCAAAAGCAAATAAGAAAAAAATAATTAACGACCCTGTACATGGGTTTATCCGCATTAATCATTCCATCTGTTTTGATTTAATGGAACATCCATATTTTCAGCGTTTGCGAAGAATTTCTCAATTAGGACTGACTTTTTTGGTATATCCGGGAGCCACACACACAAGGTTTCATCATGCCATTGGTGCAATGCACCTGATGAGCACGGCTATTGATGTTATCCGACAAAAAGGACATGAAATAACACACAAAGAATCTGAGGCAGTTAGTATTGCAATTCTTTTGCATGACATTGGACATGGTCCATACTCCCACACATTGGAAAAAGACATCGTTACAAACTGGGATCATGAAACACTTTCTTTGCTTTACATGGAAAAGCTCAACAAAGAATTTAACGGAAAGCTTAGCTTAGCGATTGAGATTTTCAAAAATGAGTATCATAAAAAATTCTTACACCAACTGGTCTCTAGTCAATTGGATATGGATCGTTTAGATTATTTACGTAGGGACAGCTTTTTTACCGGTGTTTCTGAAGGAGTTATCGGTTCGGAGCGGATTATAAAAATGCTCAATGTAATGGACGATCAATTGGTGGTTGAGGTTAAAGGAATTTATAGCATTGAGAAATTTCTTATCGCTCGCAGGTTAATGTATTGGCAGGTTTATTTGCATAAGACCGTGCTCGCAGCAGAAAAAATGCTTGAAACATGCTTGCAACGTGCAAAAGACCTTATCAAACAAAACATTAAATTAGAAGCCAGCGATGCTTTACTTTGGTTTCTGAAAAACGAAAACAACAGTAATTCCGACGAAGTACTGCAACGTTTTTCTCTCTTGGATGACAGCGATGTAATGGCATCAATAAAATCATGGACAAAACATTCGGATAAAATTTTATCCCATCTTGCAGCCGGGTTAATGAACCGAAGGCTTTTTCGTGTATATCTACAAAAAGAAGCATTCGAAGCATCTGAAATAGATGATGTAAAAAACCGTGTTATGCAATATTTCAATTTATCAGAAAATGATTTAAAATATTTTGTCTTTAGTGAATCCATTGTAAACACGACATACAGCGACATGAATGAGAAAATTAACATCCTCAGGCGGGGCGAACTCACTGATATTGCAGAGGCCTCAGACATGTTATCTCCTGCTGCATTGAGTCATGATGTAATAAAGTATTATATTTGTTACCCGAAAGAAATTGAAAAAACGTTGATTTAAAATAAGATTCATGAAGTTTACAGCAAAGCAAATTGCAAAATTCCTAAATGGCGAAATTGATGGTGACCCCAAGGTTAAAGTCAACGATGTTGCAAAAATTGAAGAAGGGAAACCGGGAGCTTTATCTTTTTTAGCAAATCCCAAATATACAGCTTACATCTACGAAACAAACAGCAGTATTGTATTAGTCAATAAAGATTTTAAAGCCGAAAAACCGGTAATGGCTACATTAATACGTGTTGAGAATGCCTATGAATCTTTTGCAAAACTTCTTAATATTGTCAACAAAGCAATGCTTGACAAAATAGGAATAGATACATCTGCACATGTTTGCAAATCAGCAAAAATTGGCAAGGATTCTTATATCGGCGCCTTTGTTTATATCGGAGAAAACGCAAAACTCGGCAAAAACGTAAAAATTTATCCGCATAGCTACATTGGAGACAATGTGACAATCGGTGATAATGTGACAATTTATGCCGGAGTTAAAATTTATCATGCCTGTAATATTGGAGATGAATGCATAATTCACGCCGGAGCTGTAATTGGATCTGACGGATTTGGCTTTGCGCCAGATGAACAAGGCAATTACAATAAAATTCAACAAATTGGCAATGTCATTATTGAAAAGCATGTTGAAATTGGAGCAAACACCTGTATCGACAGAGCAACTATGGGGTCAACCGTCATTAAGGAAGGCGTAAAACTTGACAATCTGGTGCAAATCGGGCACAATGTTATCATTGGAAAGCATACCGTTGCAGCAGCACAAACCGGAATTAGCGGATCAACACAAATTGGTGAGCACTGTATGTTCGGGGGACAAGTCGGCTTAGCCGGACACATAAATATAGGAAATAACGTTATTTTAGGTGCCCAAGCCGGAGTTCCCAATGATGTTAAAACAGGAGAAAAACTGTTAGGAAGCCCGGCCATTCCATTTATGGACTTTAAACGCAGCTTTATCATTCAAAAACAATTGCCTGAAATCCGAGAAGAAGTATTAAAACTCAGAAAAGAGATTGAAGCACTCAAATCACAATTAATTAATCAAGCATAATTATTAAAATAAAAATAATCTGCTCATTATCTGAACTTTAAGGAAATTGCTTTTTTTTAATTGATTGTTAATGTTATTTTTGCCCAAAATTAGTCCCTTTTACTCGAAAATCATGAGCGAAAAACAAAAAACAATCGCAAAACCTGTCAGCCTTTCCGGCATTGGACTGCATACCGGAAAAGCCGCAACACTGACAATAAAAGCTGCACCGACAGATCATTGGTACAAATTTTGCCGAATTGATTTAGACGGACACCCGGTTATTGAAGCCATTGCCGACAATGTAATTGACACGTCACGCGGAACTACCATCGCAAAAGGCAATGTAAATGTGAGTACAATAGAACATCTCTTGGCAGCAGCATATGGATTAGGTCTGGACAATTTGCTTTTCGAATTGGATGGTCCTGAAATTCCTATTCTTGATGGAAGCTCCAAACAATGGGTTGATGCAATTTTAGAAGCAGGGATTGTTGATCAGGAAGATGAGCGGTTTGAATTCGAATTCAAAGAAAAACACGAACTGAATATTGAAGATAAAAATATTCAAATCACACTTTATCCGGAGGATAAATTTACCATTAATGTACTGGTTGATTATAAATCGACACAGCTCGTTAATCAATTCGCCACACTAAACAGTTTGGATGAGTTCGTGTCCAATTTTGCACCGTGCAGAACCTTTGCTTTTCTCAGTGAGTTAGAACCATTGTTTAAAGCAGGACTTATTAAAGGGGGAGATTTAGATAATGCCATCGTCATGGTTGACAAGGCTTATAACAAGGAAGAGTTCGATCGAATTAAAGTTTTGTTTGGAAAACCTGATATTGAGATAAAAACACAAGGAGTTCTCAACCACATCGACTTAAAATTCAATAATGAACCGGCAAGGCATAAGCTTATTGACATGATTGGTGATTTAGCGCTTGTCGGATATCGTATCAAAGGAAACATTATTGGCAAACGCCCGGGACACTATGCAAATACAGAATTTTCGAAAATATTACGAAAACATATAGTCAAGGAACTTAAGAAACCTGCAATCCCGGATTATAATCCAGACAAAGCTCCACTTTTTGATACCAATGAAATTAAAAAACGACTGCCACACCGGTCTCCGTTTCTCTTTGTGGACAAAGTATTAAGCTTAACCGATAAAGAAGTTGTCGGCATAAAAAATGTGACACTTGATGAACCGTTTTTTGCTGGACATTTTCCTGATGAACCTGTTATGCCGGGTGTATTACAAGTTGAAGCCATGGCTCAGGTTGGAGGTATTTTAGTGCTGGAAACCGTCGACAACCCCGAAGAATATTTGACTTTCTTTTTGAAAATTGACAAAGTAAAATTCAGAAAACAAGTTGTTCCTGGAGATACTTTGATTATGAAATTAACATTGTTAGAACCTATCCGCCGAGGAATCGCCATTATGAAAGGGGAATCTTATGTTGGAGAAAAACTTGTCTGTGAAGCTGAATTAACTGCCCAAATTGTAAAAACAAAATAGCATGAATCAACCCTTATCATATGTACATCCCGATGCAAAAATTGCATCTAATGTGGTCATTGAACCATTCGTTACCATCAGTAAAAACGTCACCATCGGCGAAGGCTGCTGGATTGGTCCAAATGTTACCATCATGGAAAATGTGAGAATCGGAAAAAATTGCAAGATTTTTCCCGGTGCTGTGATAGGAGCAATTCCTCAGGATTTAAAATTTCAAGGTGAGGAGACTTATGTAGAAATTGGTGAAAATAACACCATCCGTGAATTTGTAACCATCAACAGAGGAACTGCTGCACGAAATCGTACAAGCATTGGCAACAATTGCTTGCTGATGGCATACACACATGTTGCTCACGATTGCAAACTTGGGAATAACCTCATTATAGCAAATGCAGTGCAACTCGCAGGAGAAGTTCAGATTGACGATTTTGCAATCATTGGCGGAACATCTGCTGTGCATCAGTTTGTACATATCGGATCTCATAGTATTATTCAAGGCGGGTCAAAAATTGGGAAAGATGTTCCTCCTTTTACAAAATCAGGAAGAGAACCGTTAACTTATAGCGGTGTCAATTCCATCGGCTTACGAAGACGCAATTTTGATAATGACAAAATCAATGAAATTCAGGAAATATACCGAAAACTATATCATAACGGAATGAACCGCTCCCAAGCAATTGACTATATTGAAGCAGAAATGCCGGCAACAAAAGAACGCGACGAAATTATTTTATTTGTAAGAAATTCCAAACGAGGAATTATCCGCGGATATCTCGACAAATAATAATTTCTAAAGGGGGATTTCTATTAATTAAATCAACATTTAATAACAAAGCACAATATCAATAACTACTTGATATTGTGAATATTATATCGGGCAATTCCACGAAAAAGGAAACAGAGGATTATTTGTAGAATAAGAAACATTCAAATAGTTATCAGCATTGCTAAACCAAACTATCGTTGGAACAGTTCCATCAACATTTTTAACAGAATACAATTTAATTCTCTTGTTTTACTTTCTCATTAGCTATGATTTGAAAATCTAATAAAACTTCCTTCTTTCAACAAAAATTCCACCAAGCAAGAGCAAGAAAAAGACGCCTGCTGCTGCATATTGAATGGTATTTCCTGTTTTATAGGCTTGCGGTTCAAAACGAAATTCAATTTTATGATTTCCGGCAGGCACACGCATGGCACGTAACACATAATTTGCCCGGAAATATTCGTGTTTCTCACCGTCAACATACACATGCCAACCTTCGGGATAATAAATTTCCGAAAAAACAGCCAATTGCTCTTTTGATGTATTGGATTGATACACCATGTGATCTGGATTATAAGATACCAACTCAATGAATTCTATTTTTGCTGAATCATCTTTTTCAGTTGAAAAACCATTTAACTGCGATGCAAAACGTTTATCAATCACAGCCTCTTGTTTGGGATTAATGTCTCGCACTGCAACCACTTCCTCATCGGCATTTTCAACCATCTTGTAATCATCAACAAACCAGGCGTTTCCTAAGGCAGAAGTGTTTTTAACAGGTGCCAATTGTGGATGCACAATGATGTATTTGGCATTTAACATGGATAAGGCAGGTGTTTGTACGCTTGCATTTATCATTGCGCTGATTTCCTGCATGTTCTGAGTTTCCTGCAGCATCATATTTGCATATCCGCGCACCATACTTAGCTCTTGATAAGCAACCGAATCAAATAATTCCTGATATCTGCGCATTTTTGCTCCGTGATATCCACCAATGGAATGATGAAACCAGGAAGTACTCGCATCATTAAAAATACTCACAGACATATTTGCAACTCGATAATGGATGTCTTTGTCTTTAAGGATTTCATTATCCGCTTTGCTGGCAACAAAGGGTTTTTCAAATTTTCGTTTGGATGTAAAATTGTCCGTATCCAGATAGCGACGATTCACCGGCCACATATCGACAATCACAACAAAAAATATGAGGGCGTAAGCAAGTTCAGGCTTAATTTTACGTTGAATTACAAGATACACAATCAGCGCACCGAGCAAAACAAAAATCAGGGAGCGAAATGCATCTTTCCTAACCAAACTTTCACGATCTGCTTGCAATGCAGGTACATATTCATTCATCATTTGCACCTTCATTTGTTGGTATTGTTGATTTCCTTCCGTTCCTGCAAATATTTGTTCAACCAACATGCCATCTTGTTCCGTTTCCGGATTACTGATTCCCGGAGCAACAATTATTATTAAAAGCACTGCAGAAACAGAAATACCTGCAATCTTAAAAGCCTTCAGCACTCGTGCTTTATCAATTTTTTTGTTGAACAAATCTCTTAATGCAAGAAAGCCGAGCAGAGGAATCGTAAATTCAGCAATTACAAGTGTCATTGAAACGGTTCTGAATTTATTGTATCCGGGAAAATAATCTAAGAAAAAATCCGTAAAGGGCATGAAATTTTTTCCCCATGACAATAAAATGGATAAAATCGTTGCCGTTAACAACCACCATTTTAGTTTGCCTCTCACCAAAAAGAGTCCGAAAATAAAAAGGAAAAACACAAACGCTCCGACATAAACCGGGCCGGATGTCATGGGTTGAGCCCCGAAATACAATGGCATTTGTTTAATAATTGAGTTACTGTTTTCGGGTGGCAGGTATTTACTCAACACCGCATAGGTTTCACTTTCATGAGAGAGTTCTCCGCCTGATGCACCACCTTTAAAATTAGGGATAAGTAATGTCAGGGTTTCATCAATACCATAACTCCATTGAGTAATGTAATCTTTATCGAGTCCTGTCGTGCGGTTTTCTTTATCGCTACTTAACTCGCTTGGTCCTCGAATGGAGTGTTTTGAGTACACATAGGTTGTAATAAGTGGGGTTGCACTTGCTGCCACAGCAATAATAACTCCTATTATTAGTAAGCCAGTAGTTTTTCCAAACTGTACCAATTGTTTTTTTCGTATAACCTCAACTAATTGATAAATCCCCAAAACCAATACGGTTAAAAATGTATAATATACAATTTGTACATGTCCAGTTAATATCTGTAATATCAGAAAAAATGTCATTAATATCATTCCCCAGAAGGGTTTTCGATCGTATGCCAAATAAACTCCCGCCACAACAGGTGCCATATAACCAAGTGCTATTGCTTTGGTAACATGTCCTGCCGCAATAATTATGAATAAATAGGAAGAAAATCCGAATGCCACGGCACCACCCATACTCAGCCAGGGCTTAACACGAAACACAAGCATTAGCAGGTAAAAACCTAATAAATAATAAAATAAATGTGTAATTGGCCGCCAGTTTCCGAAATTGATAAAGCGGTCAATCTTTGCAAAAACATTCTTTTCCTTAGGAATATGAATTATATATGTTGGCATGCCAGAAAACATAGCATTTGTCCAGAGGATTAGCTCTCCTTCCTCTTGCTTATACTGTTTGTATTCACTAGAGGAAGCCTGATAAACTTTATAATCGTGAGTTTCTAGCTTTTTATTATTCAACCTCGGAGAAAAATAAAAGATAGAAATCAATAAAAAGCCCAATACGGCAACAAGATGTGGAAGTACCTGAGTTTTAAAATTTATTTGCATAACAATAGATTTTGCTCAAAAATAAGAAAAATGTTGGAAAGTACCATTGAAAAAACAATTCTCCATTTCTAATAAACGACACTGACAATACCACAATAGTTTTCAGGTAAATTATGCCCTTGTATGGTATAAATATAGGATCCCGTAGGTACAAGTTTTTCGCCGGCAGTTCTTCCATCCCAAGGATCATCCGCAGGCGTACCACTGTAAATTATTTGTCCCCAACGATTAAACACTTTTACAATCCAATGGTCAAACATGTCAATATTTTCGATAATCCATGTATCGTTATTATCATCATTGTTTGGTGTAAAAGCATTCGGAATTCTAATGCATTCAATCGGATTATCAACTAATATAACTGTTTGTACTAATTCACATCCAAGGCTATCAATTACATGAACAGCATAATTATCTTCAGGCAAATTATGAAAATACGGAAGTGAAGCATTTAGTTCATTTAATTGATAATAATATGGGGGAGTTCCTCCCGTCGTTTCTACAATTATTTCTCCATTTTCTGCTCCTATGCAGCTAGGATTTGTTGTGCTTAATGCACTTTGCATCGGACTTGGTTCATGAATTATAACTTGTGCTTGTATTTCACAACCAACCGAGTCTATTGAATTTAAAAAATATACACCGGGTGAAAGTTGATTCAAGCTATTTCCAATCAAGTTTGAATTTCCTGGTGCTTGCCATTCAAAATAATACGGCGGGAATCCTCCTGATGCAGAAACCTCTATACTGCCATTATCCATCCCAAAGCAAGTAATATCATTAGACTCAATATTTAAATTATATGGAAATTCAGGAATTAAAATATTAATACTATCAGTTACCATGCAACCCATATTATCATATACCGTAACGAAATACCACCCCTCTCCGTTAAC
Organism: Bacteroidales bacterium; assembly: GCA_027858835.1. Classification (GTDB taxonomy): domain Bacteria; phylum Bacteroidota; class Bacteroidia; order Bacteroidales; family ML635J-15; genus JAQIBY01. Next base: position 11,139 of record JAQIBY010000004.1, read on the forward strand.
CTCGATAGAATCATTCGCTGTTCCATCTGACCATAAGAAACTAAAAGGAGGGTTATCACCAGTAGCGGTTACATAAAGGTATCCACTTTCTCCAAACTCACAATAAACAGAATCAACGCTTAGATTGACATTAATAGGATTCGGTTCTTCAATTTGAACTGAGGTACTTATACTACAAGCATAATCATCACTAATGGTAACATGATATTCTCCGGCTGATAAATTAGAAACTGAATTTCCACTTGCACCATGGCTCCAATTATAAGTAAAAATTCCACTTCCACCTGTTGCTGTTACTGTAGTTGTACCATCGTTTCCTCCAAAACATGATACGTCAGATGTGGAAAATGAAACTTGTATTTGTGGATTTTCATTAGTGATTACTACTGAGGTTTCACTTGTACATCCATTTCCATCAGTTACAGTGACAGTATATTCTCCGGCAATTAAGTTTTCTGCAATGCTAGTATTTTGACCATCACTCCATAAATAGGAATAATTTCCATCACCTCCGTTTGCTGTCACATTTGCAGATCCACTGGCATCGCCATAACATAATACATTCACAGAGGATGTTATCATTGCAATAAGCTCAGGATTTTCATTAACAGAAATCGTAGAATCTGCAGTACACCCATTACCATCGGTTACTGTAACAGTATAATCACCAGCTGACAAATTTTCTGCAATACTGGAATCTTGACCATCACTCCACAAATAGGAATAATTCCCGTCTCCGCCAGTAGCAGAGGCAGTTACAGAGCCATCATTATCACCAAAACAACTCACATTAGAAATTGAAGGAATTAAAGCAAAGAGTTCAGGATTTTCGTAAATAAAGATTGTCGTGTCTTTTGAACAACCATTCCCGTCAGTAATCGTTACGGAATGGTCTCCGGCAGATAGATTCGTTGCAATATTTGTATTCTGACCATCATTCCATAAATACGAGAAATTTCCATCCCCGCCAAAAGCTTGGATAGTCACAGATCCATCGCTACCACCAACACATCCAACATTTGATATTGATAAAATGGAGGTATAAATCGCTGCGTTCTGATTAATTGCAACACTCGTATCGACAGAACATCCCATACCATCAGTTACGCTCACATAGTGTACACCCGCCGGAAGATTATTAACCGTTTGTGTATTTTGATTATTACTCCACAAATATGTAAAACTCCCATTCCCGCCGCTAGCTGCTATACTTGCAGAACCATTTTCATCACCATAGCACAAATTATGATTATTTACTGTTGGATTTAATAATATTTCCGGAGGATTTATTAACTCAACCGGTCCTGCTTCTAAACTACACCCATGTGTATTGGTAACTGTTAAATAATATATGCCTGCAGGTATCTGATAAATATCTTGAGTGGTATCGCCATTCGACCATTGATAGCTTAAGTCTGATAAATTGTTTCCATCAACCGTTATATTACCAGACGCCTCTGCGTAACATTCCGGATTACTGGGAGTTAAGTCGATCACATCAGGCGTTGGATGTACAGTAATCGAGATATCCGTACTTATTCCGCCGCAATCGGTTACAGAATAATTTAAAATATGAGTGCCAACTCCTGCTATTTCCGGATCAAACATACCATTAGAATCAGTTATTCCATTTCCGCTCCATGTTCCCCCGAGCGGAGTAGCCTGAAGTTGAATTTCAGAATCATTTTCACAATACTCAGCAGCTGACTGCAAAACAACAACAGGCTCAAGCAGGTGAATTGATGAATCCATAAAATACTGACATTCATCGCCAATATTATTAGTAATATGAATTGTCAAGCTAAATGTACTATCCGGAATCTGACAATCTATTAAATAATTTACCGAATTTCCATAAAACTCATTTCCCTGAATTTCCCAATGATATTCAATATCATCAAAAACAATTTCAATATCATCCACATTTTCAACAGAGAAAATCCCGGATTCATCGTAATTTACAACAGGTTCGGGGAAGGTGTAAGAAATGTTTAACCTAGGCCAGTATGAAGAATCAACGTATTCCTTACTAGCAAATCCAATACACTGATATATATTGTTAATATTTTCTGTCGTCATAATAAATGCAATCCCATTGTAATCTGATTCGACAACTCCTGTATTATCAAGAAGGAGATTGTAAACATCAATATCTGTAATATTATCATTTGTATGAACTCCTCCATTCGTTGGAATTGGTCCCATTTGAATCATTTCACTGAAACTATAATTAGGCTGGTTATCCCATGTAATCGTAGATTCATCCCAATCTTCTATCGTTCTACATAAATTAAAAATATTATGATAATTTATCCACATATGTCCTTGCCATTGTGTTGAAAAGGGATTTAATAAATCCATTTTCATAGAGTTTATGTCTGAATTGACAATTGAATTGACAATTGAATTGACGTATTGTATGTCAAAATCAACATATCCTCTCCTAACTCCGGGGGAACCATCCCATGTCCAAATACATGGCTCCACATAATTCCAATCTCCATAGCAAATATCCGAATGATTTGACCAAGTCATTGCGTCATTAATGGGGAAATGAGTCTGAGTGCATGTAATTTGACTTAAACCCAATTCTGATACGAATATTATTAAGGCAAACAATATAAATCTCATAATTTAACATCTTAGTACTACAAAAATAAATATATTAATTAGATTATACAAGAGAAAGTTTTGCATAATTGCTTAAAAAACACATATTCCAATGTTTTATGTTTATTAAAATTAGTTTTATACACAAATTTTTCTTTATTTTTAGTGTATCTTTGCAAGCATTATGACATACCTTAAAAACATACATTGTGAAGTTTGTAATAATGAGGATCCTGAAAAATTTTCATTAAAGTATGAGTTAACAAAATACAGTATTGTAACTTGCCATAATTGTGGATTTGTTTTTATTCCTCAATACTATCGAAAAAATATTCATTATGAAGATTACCGAGATGAAGCGGTGTTAAAATCCGTGAGGCAAGGTAATAATTACATCAAAATCCGACGCCATAGATTACGATTAAAACTCATACAAAACTATGTAAAAACCGGCAAACTTTATGATGTTGGAGTTGGATGGGGACATTTTTTATATACCGCTAAGCTAATGGGTTTTGATACAACAGGTGTTGAGGTTTCTGCACTAATGTATTATTACTCAACAAATGACTTGCATTTAAATGTTGTGAATGATAATTTTTTGAATCTTAATCTTCCTTCTAAAACCTGGGATGTTGTTACAATGTGGGATGTACTTGAACATATTGCTAATCCCAAAGAAGTCCTTCGGCGAGTACATAAAATGCTCAAAGATGATGGGTATTTTGTTTTTCAAGTACCACAAATTGATAGTAAGGTTGCTAAAAAACAAAAAGAAAAATGGAGTAGTATGCTGTCAATTGAACATATTAATTACTTTTCTAAAAAAAGTATTGATAAGCTTCTCACTCAAGAAGGTTTCGAAATAATAAAAATAAAATCAAGTTTTGAACTTAAGCTTTTTTTGATGTTTACAGTTTTACCTTGGTTAAAACGTCGAAGGCGTAAAAATAAAACCTCAAATCAAGCTAAAATATCAAATTCTGAACGTCAAAATTTCTTCAATAAATTCACTCGATTTCCCAAATTTGTCATCTGGCTTGGCTTACTTGCGCATGACATTATTTACAAAGCGATGTCAAAACTAAATTATGGCGAAGAAATGATTGTAATTGCTAAAAAGAAATCAAAATAGCCTTTTATAATTATCTCTAATCGCTAATCTAAACATTGTTATTTAGTTCTTGTCAAGATAAGATAACTTAAATCATTTTCCTATCTTTGCGGCTTAATGCATTTATATATGGAGAACATTAGAAACTTTTGTATCATCGCCCACATTGACCATGGGAAATCCACATTATCTGACCGCTTATTGCAAGCAACTCAGTCGGTTAACGAACGGGATTTTCAAGATCAGATTTTGGACAATATGGATTTAGAACGTGAGCGTGGTATTACAATCAAGAGTCATGCAATCCAAATGCTGTACAAGTTTGAAAACAAAGACTTCGTTCTGAACTTGATTGATACTCCGGGACATGTGGATTTTTCATATGAAGTGTCTCGATCACTTGCTGCCTGCGAAGGGGCAATCCTTATTGTGGATGCAACACAAGGTGTGCAGGCTCAAACAATTTCAACACTTTACCAAGCCATTGATAATGATCTGGAGATTATTCCCGTCATGAATAAAATGGATATGGACAGCGCAATGCCCGATGAAGTGGAAGAACAAATCATCGACTTAATCGGTTGTGAACGAGAAGATATTATACGTGCAAGCGGAAAAACCGGTGAAGGAGTTGATGAAATATTAGAAGCAGTAATTAAACGAATCCCCGCACCGTCGGGAGATCCTGAGGCACCCCTTCAAGCCCTCGTTTTTGATTCTGTTTTCAATGTGTATCGCGGTGTGATTGCATATTTCCGTATTTTTAACGGAAAGATTAAAAAAGGAGATCACGTTAAGTTTTTTAATGCCGACAGCGAATATCATGCCGATGAAATCGGGAATTTAAAACTAAAAATGGATCCGAAACCGACATTATCAGCCGGTGATGTTGGATATATTATTTCCGGAATAAAAGCTGCCAAAGAAGTTAAAGTCGGTGATACGCTCACTCATGTTGAAAATCCATGTGACAAACCAATTTCTGGCTTTGAGGACGTAAAACCCATGCTTTTTGCTGGAATTTATCCAATTGATGCAGATGACTATGAAGAATTAAGAGCTTCGATTGAAAAATTACAGCTTAATGATGCCTCTCTAACATTCATCCCTGAATCATCTGCAGCACTGGGATTTGGTTTTCGCTGCGGTTTTCTTGGACTCTTGCACATGGAAATCGTTCAGGAACGACTCGACAGAGAATTTGATATGGATGTCATCACTACCGTACCAAACGTGCCTTACATTGCACACCTCGGAAACGGAAAAATTGTCGAGGTTCATAATCCCTCAGGCTTACCGGGACCAAATGATCTTGACTTTGTTGAGGAGCCGATGATTAAAGGAAATATTATTACCCCCTCAGACTCAATCGGCCCGATTATCAAACTCATTGTTGACAGACGGGGAACTTTGCGGAATCAACTGTACTTAACAAATAATCGTCTGGATTTAAGTTTTGAGCTGCCACTCGGGGAAATTGTTTTTGATTTTTATGATAAACTGAAAAGCATCTCAAAAGGATATGCTTCATTTGATTATTATCCTTCCGGACATCAACAGGCAAAGCTTATCCGTTTGGATATTCTTTTGAACGGAGAACCGGTTGATGCACTTTCAACGCTAACACATGTTGACAATGCATACCGACTCGGACGCAGAATGTGTGAAAAACTGAAAGACCTAATACCACGTCAACAATTTGATGTTGCCATACAGGCTGCTATCGGTGCGAAAATCATTGCAAGAGAAACAGTAAAAGCCGTTAGAAAAGATGTTACCGCAAAATGTTACGGAGGAGACATTACCAGAAAACGAAAACTACTGGAAAAACAGAAAAAAGGGAAAAAACGTATGCGGCAAATCGGCTCGGTTGAAGTCCCACAAAAGGCTTTCCTCGCAGTGCTAAAACTGGATTAAAGGCTGAGAAAATTGGCTAATATTTTTTACTTTATTATCCGCAAACTTTCACACTGACCATCGTCGGTGCAAATTTGCAATACCATAAGTCCCGATTCTGAAACCGGCAAAGTAAAACTATCTCTACCCTGCATGGAGAATTCTGTATTTGTAATGACTCTGCCCAATATATTGTAAAGCACCATTGTCCCCGATTTGGGCAACTTACTCAGCAAATCAAAACGAATTGAGGATTCATTGACTTCAAATTGTTCAATGGAGAAATTTTGTTGCGATGAGAACTCTGCAATACCGGTCTCGCCAAGCTCAAACTCAGCAATTACAGGTAAGTGATCACTGAAATTATACATCGCATAAATCACTTCACTCGGAGCAGAAGTATTCACAGGATTGATTAAGGAACCGTTATAACGATTCCCGTCCTGACCCAAGGTGGTGTAGGAATCTTCAACATACAACATTCCATTTTCTCCGCTCATCACATCATCCGAAACGAGAATAAAATCAAAGCGGTCATCCATTCCTCCGTATGAAGGGCATCCATCATCACCATCATGCGTACTTTGCGTATGATAAAAACGAAAACTGTAATCACCCCAGTCACCCGACTGATCCACGGGATCCACAAATTGAATATTTCCCTGTGCAGGCTGCATCAAATTTTGATATGCAGATTCGTCGGAATTATACAAATTAAAATCACCGGAAAAAATCACATTTCGCTTGTCGGATTGATTGCTCCAATATTCCATGAATTGCGAAATTGCATAAGCTCTCAATGAGCCTTCGGAGTATCCGGCTTTTAAATGTGCGACAGCCACTTTAAAACGAACCTGAGGCACAACATTCAGATGCCGCATTTCGTAAATATTAATATCTCTTATACCATTTGTAACACTCTCCTGACTCAGTAATTCCAATTTTGTATTGTCATAATACAGCATATTGATTAAACTGCCATCGTCTTGATTTAAAATAGCGGCTGAACGATAATGCGTCACCCCATTGACATTTAAGGCATTTCCAAGCAAATGATTCACCGCATATAAACTCGGTTCCATTTCGTTTACAGTAAAAATATCAGGTTGAACATAATCAATAATGATTGCAAGATTATCCGCTTTATCATTAATATTATTATTCGTTTCCGTACACCAATCGGTATAACTCCCGTAATACAACAAATTATACTGCATCATTTTGATGGTTTCCTGTCCCGATAACAGAAACGATATGCCGGCAAAAAATACAAACAATACACTTTTTAATTTCATCTTAATTCAATATTTCGTTTTCGTTTATCTCAAGCACATCGCCAAACTGTCGTAATGCATCCATATCAATTTTGCGTTTATCTCCAACGATAATGATTTGCATCGGATTTTCTAAAAGATGCGTTTTATGAAATAACTCCAATTGCGCTTGTTCCAATTCATCATACACCTGAAAATACACTTTACGAGGGTCTGTTTGATGTCCTTGATTCCTCCATTCGGCTGCAAGATACGAAATATTCCGAAAATCGGGTGTTTCGCTTGCAATTGATTGTTTTAAAGCCTGTTTCAAACCCGACATTCGTTCAGATTTTATCGGAAATTGATAAATTAATGAATCCATCAATTGTATTGCATCGACGGTTTTATCCGACTGTGTTCCAACAAAAGCCTTAAAATACGATTGATCTTCAGGATAAAATCCCGTGAAATAATTCGCCCAGGCAGAATACGCCATGCTGCGCAATTCTCTTACCTCCTGAAAAACGACAGATGCCATTCCAAGCCCGAAATACCGATTGTAGGCATTAACGATTGCGCGTTCATGTTCTTGTACCGGTTTGCCGGGGATATAAAAATAAATCTGACTTTGTATGGCTTTTTTATCATTCAAAAAATAAATTCCAGACTTATCATATGTCTGAATTTCACGACGATACAATGGGATATCATCTGTTTCACTGCCAAGCATTAAAAGCGCAGAAAGTTTGGCGCTTAGCTTTTCCTCAGGAATTTGTCCGGAGTAATGAATTTCACAAGGAGCATTTAACACACTTGACAATTCCGCAAACATATCCTCAGAAGATAAGCGTCGCAATTGTTTCATTGATGCCCGGCTGAGAAAAGCAGATTCATCACCGAAAATGACATAATCAGTCAATGCCCTTGCCTTAATATCTGGTTTACGCTTCTCGTAACGCGTTTCCACCATTTTCATCTGAATCAATCGCTTTAAACTTTGTTTTGACTCCGCCGGATTTTGCAGTAATTGGTTGAGATAAACCAGTGATGAATCCAAATGCTCATCCATTCCCGTCATTTGTATCGTGAAATACGGAGACTCAGCCGATACAGAAATGCTACTTGCAAACCGTTGAAGTTTTTGCTGAAATTCGTTTTCCGGATAGTCTTCCGTTCCGCATTGATTCAAATAAAACGCCAGACTTTCCAAATACGGAGATTCAAAAACGGATTTTTTAAATTTCAAATCCAATTGAAAGACTGAATTTACAGGATTTTCAACATAATACAATTTCATCCCGGGCGCAATCTCCTGCTCTGTTACATCCTTGCCAAATTCGAAATAATCCGGTTGTATTTCAGGCGTTTTAACTCGCTCTAATTTTCTTGAAAAGACAGACTTTCCTTCCGGATATTTTGGTGTAACAGGATCATACCCCGGCTTTTCAAGTCGTTGCTTTTTCGGAAATCCCATTTTTGAGCGGAACAACAAATAATTGTCTCCGTAATATTTCCGGGAAATTTCAATCAAATCGGTTTTGCTGATGTCATTGATTTTATCTGCATATCGAATTTTATCCTCCCATGATTGATCAAAAATAAAGCATTCAAGCATTAGCATCAGCCTGTCTTCTCCATTTTCCATGGCAATTAGCTCCTGCTTTACCAAACTTTGCTTAACCGACTCCAAAAACACATCATCAATTGCGCCAGTTTTTATCTTTTCAATCTCATCCAAAACCATTCGTTCTGCATTTCGCATGGAATGAAAAACTATCCTCGGAACATACAAAAACACAGCAGCACCGGCATCCTGTCGCATATCATTAAAAGCCAGACTGTACATCATGCGGGTATTTTGTCCCAATTGATCAAGCAATCCGGTTTCGTTTTCATTGCTCAACAATGCATGAATCACATCTAGGGCAGCACGATCTTCATGAGTAATCGGCACACTGCGAAATCCAATAAGCCCTGCACGAATTGGCGTTAAGCGTTCGGTATGGGTTTCAATTCCGTCAAAAGCCTGCTCTTCAGGTACGTTAAACTCAGGTAAACTGCCAGATTTCAAAAGCTCAAATTCTGTCGTGATTAATGCTTTTGCCTCACTAATTTCAAAGGGGCCGCTAAGAATCAGCGCCATATTATTCGCAACATAATAGCTGTCATAAAACTCCTGCATTGCAGTTAAAGAGGGATTTCTAATGTGCTCGGCTTTTCCCAAAATCGTTTGTTGTCCATAGGGATGATTTCGATAAAACTGTCCGTAGAATGCCTCAATCAAACTCATTTCAAACTGATCCATGTACATGTTTTTCTCCTCAAAAACCGTTTCCAGTTCAGATTGAAATAATCGAAATACCGGATTTTGGAAACGATGTGAATAAATTTTCAACCACTTTTCTAATTGATGCGGTGGAAATTGATTGAAATATGCATTCATATCATATCCTGTAAAGGCATTCACTCCTTTTGAACCGATTTCATTAAGAATCAAATCCAATTCATTCGGGATGGCATATTCTCCGGCTTTCAAAGACAAACTATTTATCTGACTTTGAATTTGTTTTCGTGCGAATTCATCAACGGCATTTCCCAAACTATCATACAAAATTCGTATGCTGTCAAGATATATTGATTCGCTTTCATAATCGACGGTGCCGAGCTGATCTGTCCCTTTAAAAAGCATGTGTTCAAGATAATGAGCAATTCCAGTTGCGTTGGCAGGATCATATTTCGATCCGGTTTTCACGGCAATCATTCCCGCGATGTTGGGACTGTTCATATCTCGGTTCAAATAGACTTTCAAGCCGTTTTCCAACTCAAATTCAAATACTTGTAAAGATTCTGCTGTATTTACTTGTCCGGCAGCAGTCCCGGAAAACCCGAAAACAAGTAAAAAAATCAAAATTCCAAATCTGTATTTCGCTGATTTCCAAATCATAGTTTAAATTGTTGAAAATTCTTTAAAAAAACAATTTCAAATGCTAAATAAAACGCAAGTTAATCTGTATTTTTAGAATTCCCATTTCATTCATTGAACAAAACACGATTATGAGAAATTTCACACACCTGCACGTTCACTCAGAGTACTCTGTATTAGACGGTTTGGCAAAAACCAAACAATTAATTAAGATTGCCAAAGACGACGGTATGACAGCACTTGCTTTAACCGATCATGGTATAATGTTTGGCGCAAAGGAGTTTTATAACAATTGCAAAAGTGCAGGAATAAAACCAATACTGGGATGTGAAATTTATGTTGCACGAAATGGGATTTCCAATAAAAAAAATAAAGAAGACCGTTCCGGATATCATTTGATATTGTTGGCAAAAAACCACGTCGGATATCAGAACCTGTTAAAACTTGTGACCATAGCAAACACAGAGGGATTTTATTACAAACCCCGAATTGATCACGATTTATTGGAAAAATATCATGAAGGTTTGATTGTAACTTCAGCTTGTCTCGGTGGAGAAATACCACAACACATCATGAAAAACCGATTGGATGAAGCCTCGGAACGAATCGAATGGTTTAAAGCACTTTTCGGAGATGATTTTTACCTCGAAATGATGCGGCATAAAACCAATGACCCCAAAGCCAAACGGGATGTTTACGATCAACAGGTTGCAACTAACGCAGTCATTGCAGAGCTGGCACAAAAACATCAAGTCAAACTGATTGCCACAAACGATGTGCACTTTGCTAAACAAGATGATGCCGAAGCGCACGACCTATTAATTTGCCTTGTTACCGGAAAATATCGCGATGAAGAAGATCGCATGCGATACACAAAACAGGAATGGTTGAAAACCCGTGCGGAAATGGATGACCTGTTTTTTGACTATCCGGAAGCACTGGACAACACCATGGAAATTGCAGAAAAGGTTGAGAAATACGAATTAAATTCCGATCCGATTATGCCGGTTTTTGAAATTCCTGAGGATTTCGGAACCGAAACAAGTTATCATGAGAAATTTTCCGAGCAAAATTTGATTAATGAGTTCGGTGCTGAACGATATCAACATCTCGGAGGATATGAAAAAGTTCTCAGAATAAAATTGGAATCAGATTATTTGGAATACCTTGTTTATGAAGGCGCAAAAGAACGCTACGGAGAAGCCATGGAAACGGATTCAAGCATTAAAGATCGCTTGGATTTTGAGTTGAATACGATTAAAACCATGGGTTTCCCGGGTTATTTTTTAATTACGCAGGATTTTATCAATGAAGCCAAAACCATGGACGTAATTGTCGGTCCGGGTCGTGGGTCTGCTGCCGGATCTGCCGTTGCATATTGTAGCGGAATCACAAATATCGACCCCATTGAGCATGATTTGCTGTTTGAGCGATTTCTGAATCCCGACAGAATTTCCATGCCTGATATCGATATTGATTTTGATGATGACGGACGCGAAAAAGTATTGGAATATGTTAGACAAAAATACGGCGCTGATAAAGTCGCACACATTTGTACTTTCGGAACCATGGCAACAAAACTTGCAATTCGCGATGTTGCACGAGTGCTTAGATTACCATTAAACGAGGCAAATCGTCTGGCAAAATTGGTTCCCGACAAACCCAAAATGACTTTTGCAAAAGCATTTAAAGAAAGTCCAGAACTCAAAGAAGAAACAGAAAAAGGAAGCGAGCTGGTAAAAGAAACCCTTCATTTTGCACAGAAAATTGAAGGAACGGTTCGCCAAACCGGAACGCATGCTTGCGGAGTCCTTATCGGTAGGGATAATCTTCAGGAGCAACTGCCGCTCATGAAAATGAAAGATGCAGAAATGCTTGTCACCCAGTACGATGGAGACCATGTGGAGCCAATCGGCTTATTAAAGATGGATTTTCTCGGCTTAAAAACCTTGTCAATTATCAAAGCAACGCTGGAAAACATTAAGCATTCCAAGCAAATTGAAATTGACATGGATAGCATTCCTGACGATGATGAAAAAACATTTAAACTGTTTTCCGATGCACTTACAACCGGAATTTTTCAGTTTGAATCGGACGGGATGAAAAAGCATTTAAAAGCATTGAAGCCCAATAAATTTGATGATCTCGTTGCAATGAATGCCTTGTATCGTCCGGGACCAATGGAATACATCCCCGAATACATTGAAAGAAAGCACGGTCGTAAAAAAGTACAGTACGATCACCCCATTATGGAAAAATACCTGGAAGAAACCTACGGGATTACCGTTTTTCAGGAGCAGGTTATGCTTCAATCCAGAGCATTGGGCGGGTTTACACGAGGACAATCCGACACACTCCGAAAAGCAATGGGAAAAAAGAAATTTGATTTGATGGCTGAGCTGAAAGTCAAGTTTCATGACGGCTGCATGGCAAATGATGAATTCATTGAAGGATGCAAAACATCTAATAAAAAACCGGAAGATCTTATCAATAAAATTTGGAAAGACTGGGAATCATTTGCACAATATGCCTTTAACAAATCTCACTCTGTTTGTTATGCAAACCTTGCCTACATAACAGGCTACCTAAAAGCAAATTACCCTGCTGAATTCATGGCGGCAGTCATGAGTAACAACCTCAGCGACATCAAAAAAATCTCCCTTTTAATGGAAGAATGCCGTCGCATGGGAGTTCAGGTTTTTGGACCAAGTGTACAGGAAAGTTTTTCTCTGTTTACCGTTGATGACAATGACAATATCCGCTTCGGCCTCAATGCCATTAAAGGAGTCGGAACCAATGCCGTAAAAGAAATTATTGAAGAGCGAGAAGCAGACGGAAAATTTAAAGATGTTTTTGATTTTGTTTCCAGAGTTTCGCTTTCTCAAGTCAATAAAAAAAGCATGGAATCCCTTGTTTATGCCGGTGGGTTCGATTGTTTTGAAAAACCAAAACGATTTGAATTTTTATGCGATGACGGACAAGGAGGAAACTTCCTGGAATCAGTTGTCCGCTACGGAAATCAAAAACAAGCCGAAGGAAACGGTGGAAATAGCCTCTTCGGGGATATGTTAGATTCTGTAATTCAAACGCCGCAAATTCCGGATTGCCCCGAGTGGTCAGCTTTGCAAGCCATGAAAAAAGAAAAAGAGCATATCGGAATTTATTTAACGGCTCACCCTTTGGACGAATTCACCTTTGAGTTGGATCAGATTAAAACACTGCCGATTGCAGAGCTTAACAAAGACAGCAAAGCCTTAGTGGGTCGGGATTTTATGATTGCAGGGCTTGTTAGTAATTGTTTTGAAAAGCGAACAGCAAAAAACACCTTGTACGGAGGAATTACAATTGAAGATTTTTCTGATTCATACAATCTCAGGCTTTTCAGCTCAGATTACATGAAATTCAGAAATTATTTCCAAGATGACTATCTTTTATTAATCAGAGCAACGATGGAATTTTGGGAAAAACGACAATCTTACAATATAAAAGTTAAAGAAATTAAAGAATTATCAACCTTAAAAGATGATTATTTTAAGGAAATACATCTGCAAGTTTTGACAAACCAAATTAACCAAGAATTTACAAATGAGTTGATTAAAACTGTAGAGAAAGAAAAAGGAAACATCGGACTGAACATTTCATTGTTTAATTCGGTTAATAAGACGCGTGTTGATATGGTATCACGTAAATACCGTGTGAAATTAACAAGTGAGTTGATAGATTTTGTTAAAAACAATCCTGCAATTCATGCTTTCACATTAAAGTAGTATCACGATAAAAACACGCTTTTAGTCTCTGATAATAAAACGAGAATAACGCAATATTTAACGATTTTTTGCAGAGACAAAGTAAAATGATTAATTTAGTCGAAACATTATAATTGAAACATTATGGTACACGAAATTACCTCAAGCAACTTTGAAGAACTTGTCTTAAAATCAGACAAACCGGTATTAATCGACCTTTGGGCAGAATGGTGCGGACCATGTCGTATGCTGACTCCGATTGTTAAAGAAATGGGAGAAGAGTACGAAGGAAAAGCCATCATCGCGAAAGTTGATGTGGATGCAAATCCAGACATTGCAGCAAAATATGGTGTGAGAAACATTCCTACCGTGCTGTATATAAAAGATGGAGAATTGGTTGACAAACAAGTTGGCGCAGTTCCCAAATCAACCTTATCCGCAAAATTGGACAAATTGATTTAATACCAAAATACCATAGAAAAAATACAAAAAGGATTGGTTACAAAATCGACCGGAAAACAGTATCATGTGCTTTCCGGTCGTTCGCTTGTTACTTGCGTTTTACGGGGTAAAATCCGGCTGCAGGGTATCAAAGCGACAAATCCTGTTGCCGTAGGTGATAAGGTAGAGTTCCAAATGATTGATGACACAATGGGACAAATCACCAAAGTGCTTCCGCGAAAAAATCATTTATTGCGGCAATCTACAAATCTGTCAAAGAAGACTCACGTTCTGGCAGCAAATATTGATCAGGCTATTCTGATGGCAACATTAAAAACCCCCTTGACAACCAGAGTTTTCATTGACCGGTTTTTAGTTTCGGCCGAATCATTCAGGATTCCTGTTGTTTTAATTTTCAACAAAACGGACCTTTACAATCAGGAACAAATCGACGAGCTTTTCGAGCTGGAACATACCTACTCGAAAGTTGTGAAGGAATTCCATGCCATATCAGCAATTCATTCATCAGCGCAAGAACTTGCCAAAAGCATTCTGAAAGATAAAATCAGTGTTATTGCAGGGCATTCCGGGTCAGGTAAAACCAGTTTCATCAATCTTGCCGACCCTGATTTAAAATTAAAAACAGGCGAAGTATCTGCATATCATCAAAGTGGAAAGCATACAACCAGTTATGCCGAAATGCATCAAATCGAATCCGGCGGTTACATTATCGATACACCCGGAATTCGTGCTTTTGGCATTAATCACATCGAAAAGAAAGAGCTTTATCACTATTTCCCGGAAATTTTTCAGCGTGCCAAAGCATGTAAATACTATAATTGCCAACACATTAACGAACCAGGATGTGCTGTGATTGAAGCGGTTGAAAACGGAGATCTTGCGCCATCTCGATATTTTTCTTACCTGAATTTGTACGAAGACAAAGGAACTAAGCATCGCGAGTTGGATTATTAGGACTGGGAAAGACGATTCGGCGATGCTTGCGATAGGGCGATAGTGAGAGAAATTTCTTCTCAAAGTTTCGCTAAGCGAAGGCGGCGCGTTGGAAAGCCGAAGCCTTGAGTCAAGAAATTTCGGAGGAAAAGAAAAAGCGATGGAAACGATGGTTATTCGATGGGAATCTGTTTGAATTAGCAGTTGGCTTGCCGCTTAGCACAGTTTCGCTAAACCATAACACCTAAACCCTGACTTCTGACCCCTGACTTCTGATGCTTTCCAATGAAAAATCGGTATCTTTGCAAGCAAAGAATGCAAATTCGCTGATTATGAAAACACTAATTAAAAATGCCACAATAATTAATGAAGGGAAACGATTTGAAGCTTCACTGCTCATAAAAAACGAACGCATTGTCTCCCTAATCATTGATGACAATTATCCTGAAGCAGACAAAATCATTGATGCTACCGGAAAATATCTGATTCCCGGAGTTATTGATGACCAGGTACATTTTCGCCAACCGGGAATGGAGAAAAAAGCAGACATTTTCAGTGAAAGTCGGGCTGCGGCAGCAGGAGGCGTAACATCCTTCATGGAAATGCCAAATACAAATCCGCCCACAATCGATATGTCACGATTTGACGAAAAAATGGAAATCGCGGCCAGAGATTCCTTGGTTAATTACGGATTTTATCTCGGCGCAACGGAGGAAAACCTCTCCGTCATTGAAAAACTTCCCGCGGATAAAGTGGCAGGTGTGAAAATTTTCATGGGATCCTCAACCGGAAATTTACTGGTCAACAAACCGGAAATTTTAGAGCGGATTTTCAAATCATCTCCCATCTTAATTGCTACGCATTGTGAAGACGACAGCATTATTCAAGCAAATCTTCAAAATTATCTTAAACAATACGGTGACGATATCCCGATAAAATATCATCCGGCAATTCGTAGTGCTGAAGCCTGTTATCGTTCCTCAGCCATGGCTGTTGAACTTGCAGCAAAAACAAATGCCAATCTGCATATATTGCATTTGAGCACAGCAAAAGAAATGGATTTGTTTTCCAATGCAGCCATTCAGGATAAAAAAATCACAGCAGAAGTTTGCGCCCATCATTTATGGTTCAGCGAACAGGATTATGAGAAAAAAGGAACATTAATTAAATGGAATCCTGCCATTAAATCACAAAACGACCGTGATGCGTTAAGAAATGCGCTTAAATCCGGGAAGTTGGACATTGTCGCAACCGATCATGCACCGCATCTGCTGTCGGAGAAACAAAATCCCTATACCTCTGCCCCATCCGGCGGTCCACTTGTGCAACATTCGCTGCAAATTATGATGGAACTCGCGGCGCAAGGTGTTTTGTCAGAGGAAATAGTGATTGAAAAAATGTGTCACAATCCGGCAATTCGGTATCAAGTCAAAGACAGGGGATTTATTCGCGAAAATTATTTTGCTGATTTAGTGCTGATTGATCCGAAAGCAAATTATACCGTTGAAAAAAATAATCTTTTGTATAAATGCGGATGGTCTCCTTTGGAAGGGCAAAGCTTTCAACATGAAGTGATGATGACAATGGTCAATGGAAAGATTGTTTGGGAAAATAACACGCTTATTGAACATGCATCCGCGGCAAACGCCTTGGTTTTTGAAAGAAATTAAATTTATCGCAAAAAGGACATCAAAATGAAATACATTTTACTTACAATCAGCCTGTTATCAATTGTCTTTTCAGGACACACACAAAACTTACAAACAGCCTACGAAGCATCGGACGGGAAAGCCTGTGAAACCTATGAAGAGGTGTTGGAATACTGTGTCAAATTATCCAAGGATTTTGAGCAGGCAAACTATATGGTGTATGGACAAAGTAGTCGCTTATACGATTTGCCGATGCTGATTATTGACAAAGAAGGCTTGAGTAATCCGCAAGAAATCCATCATTCGGGACGTGCTGTTTTAATGGTACAGGCAAGCATTCATTCGGGGGAACCCGACGGCACATCTGCAGGTTTAATGCTTGCAAGAGATTTACTCATCGATAAAGAAAAAAACAAACTGCTTGATAATGTCAGCTTACTTTTTTTGCCCGTTGTGAATGCTGACGGTTACAATCGACGCAGTCCATATAACCGAATCAATCAAAGCGGACCTGATGAAATGGGTTGGCGAACCAATGCACAAAACATCAACATGAATCGGGATTTTCTGCGAAGTGAAACTCCCGCAATGAAAGCCTGGCATGAAAATTTCGATGCATATATGCCTGATTTTTTTATTGATTGTCATACCACAAACGGTGCTGACTATCAATATGCAATAACCTATGACCTGCCGATATACGGGAACATGGAGCCGACACAAACCACTTGGTTGAAAACGCAATATCTCGATCCATTAAAAGCTGAGATGGAGAAAAAATCCTTTCCGATGTTTCGATATATTTCCTTCAGAAATTGGCATGATCCCGAAAGCGGAATTAGGGCATGGGTATCAAGTCCGGCACTTTCGCAAGGATATACCGCCGTAAAAAACAGGCCCGGATTATTGCTCGAAACGCATATGCTAAAACCGTACAAAGTTCGTGTTGAAAGCACCTATGCGGCAATCCTTTCAAGCATGGAATTAATCGGAAAATCTGCGAGCAGTTTGAAATTCATCAATCGGGAAGCCGACAGATATACCGCATCCGAGTCATTCAGAAAAAAACCTTATGCCGTAAATTATAAAGCCTCAGACGAAGTCAGGAAAGTTGAATTTCTCGGGGTGGAGTATGTGAAAGACAGCTCAGAACTCACCGGAGGGAAATGGTACAATTACAGCGGTCCGGAAAAAACCATGGAAATTGATTTTTACGATGACATGCAAGCCGTTGAATTTGTTCAGATTCCCAAAGCCTACATTATCCCGCCGGAGTGGACAGATTTAATTGAGCGATTAGACATTCATGAGATTGATTATGTGAGGCTTGACAAAGCAGAAGTGTTTGATGTAAGTATGTTTTACCTGAACAATGTGGAATTTGCCGAGCGTCCATATGAAGGTGCTTTCCGTGTCCGGGATTTTGATATTGACAGCATCACGGGTGAGTTTGAATTTCCGAAACATTCGGTGGTTGTGCATACTGACACGAAATATGCAAAAGTCATTGCGCATTTGATTGATCCCACTGCACCGAGTTCTTTATTGCGATGGGGATATTTTAATGCCATTTTTGAGCAAAAAGAATATGCGGAAAATTATGTCATGGAAGTT
>JAQIBY010000031.1 GCA_027858835.1 Bacteroidales bacterium
GCAGTCAGGCAGGAGTGAACCGGAATAATTTCCAAAAAGTCGCCATAATTTATTCGTGCTTGCGTTTGTATATCTGCAGAAATAATTCCGTGTTCTTGAGATAGCCGGATAAGATTCAAACGATTTGTAAGTGGTTTGCGTTCTTGTTTTGTTTGTATTGCAACAACCTGTCCGTAACAGATTTCTCCGTTTATTTGTATTGCTTCTTTTGATAAATGTACTGCTCCGGCATGTACCACTAATTCGTTGCGTTCCGGGTATTTCCCGACAACAGGAGCAAATAAGCGAACAGCGATTTCTTCTGTTTTACAAACACCAAGATTCTCCTGCATCAAATCATAATACACAAAATTTCCTGGACGAATTTCATCAACTCCATTGAAATTTTCAGTGATACTGATTGCCGGGGTATCGCCAATGCTAAGAAAAATATCCCCGGGTAATTTAGATGCTAATTTATTGAGTTGTTTTACACTTTCTTCATGAAGTTGGTGAATCTCATTTGTGTTTTTTGCATGATACATTTGTCCGTTGTGCACAAGGAGCCCGTGAAAACGCATGTATTGTGATGATTCAGCAGCTTGAATAAGTTGTTCGAAATTGGAGATTTTATCAATCGTCAATCCACTTCTGCCATAACCTGCATCGGTTTTTATGTAAAAGTCAAACTGACGAGTTAATGATGCATCCAAGCGTTGAAAAACATCCATAGAATCTAAGCAAATTTGGATGTTTATATGATTGGGAATTGCATTTAAACGGTGAATTTCATTCAAATTAAACGGTATCGCGATACAAATATCCTGGAATCCCATGTCAATAAAATTCAAACACATATCCAAACTTGAAACCGTGATTTTTTGTATGCCTTCTGCCTTTAAAATTGCTGCAATATCCTTAGATTGGTGTGTTTTTACATGAGGACGAAACATTAGCTTATGCTTATTTGCTTTTTGCTTCATTAAGCGAATATTGTGTTGTACAATAGATAAATCAACAACAAAAACTGCTTTTTCTATTTCAGACAATTTCATAACTTTGTTAAGTTTAAAATCGAAAGTAACAATAAAAAATAAAAACGATGGAAAATTACGTGAAATCTGCTCAGGAATTATGGCCGGAGCTTGAATGGATTAAGGATGAAACCCTGCGTGAACAAGTTACCAAGACATGGGCTTTAGCACTTGAAAAAAGTGTGCTTACCGCCGAAGATTTGAATCGAATTCCGTTTACACTTTTATGCGGTCCGGATTTAAAAGTAACTTTTATGGATCACAAACGTGCAGTAGTGCATGTTGCAAAAGATGCAGGTGAAAAAGTTAATTCCTTTTTTAAAGGAGAATTAACCGCCGATATGGATGTGCTTATTGCTGGTGCTATACTTGCTGATGTGGGAAAATTGCTGGAGTATGTACTCGATGATGATGGAAACGCAGTGCAGGGAAATTATGGAAAATACCTGAGACATCCGTTTTCTGGTGTGAGTTTAGCAGAATTCTGTGAAGTACCAGCAGAAGTTTGCCATATTATTGCGACCCATGCAGGAGAAGGAGATATGGTAAAACGTACTACCGAAGCCTATTTAGTGCATCATGCTGACTTTATGACTTTCTTGCCGTTTAAAGAAAGATTAGAAGTGAAATAAACAATTTAGCATAATAAATGCTTTAACAGGATGCCTATTCGACATGGGCATTCTGTGTTTTAAAGAAATTATAAAAAATGAAAGCTGTCATTATTACAATCGGAGATGAAATTCTAATCGGGCAAACTGTTGATACAAATGCCGCTTGGTTAGGAAAAATGTTTAATCAACGTGGAATTACGGTTGAAAAAACCATCAGTATTCGGGATGATGAGCATGCAATTCATCAAGCCTTAGATGAAAGTTTTAAGATTGCCAATGTCGTGTTGATGACCGGCGGCTTAGGACCAACAGCTGACGATATTACAAAAGAGAGTCTTTGCTCATATTTTAATACGGAACTTGTACTGTCAGAAAAAAGTTTACAACAAATTAAGGGCTTCGTTGAGTCACGCGGATATTCAGTGAATGAAAATAATTACAATCAGGCAATGCTTCCTGAAGCTTGCACTGTGATTTCGAATCATATAGGAACAGCGCCAATTATGCAATTCGAGCAGGAGGGACGTTTGCTTTTTTCCATGCCGGGTGTCCCTTTTGAAATGAAATACGCTATGGAACACGAGGTTTTTCCGCGAATTGAAGAACGGTTCAGTTTTCCACCGGTTTTTCATCAAACCGTTATGACTTACGGTATGCCTGAAGCTTTCTTAGCAGAAAAGTTGAATGATTGGGCAAATCAATTACAGGACTGTGTCAAATTGGCGTATTTACCATCTCCGAAAGGAATAAAAATTCGTTTATCTGTTTATGATACTGCAATTTCCGGATGGAAAGAAGCTGTTGAAACTGCCGTGATAGGATTAAAAGAAGAAATTCCGGAGCTGATTTTCAGTGAACAGGAGGAAAATCTTGAAAATGCCTTATTTCATCTCTTAAAGCAAAATAACTTAAAACTCTCTGTTGCTGAAAGTTGTACTGGTGGGCTAATCGGTAGCCTTATGACATCCATACCGGGTGCTTCTGAAGTTTTTGAAGGGGGAGTAATTGCTTATAGTAATAATGTGAAACAGCATTTATTATCTGTTTCTGAAGTAGTTTTGGAGGAATTTGGAGCAGTGAGTGAAGAAACAGTTCGCGAAATGGCAAGTCAGGTGAAAAATAAACTTCATACAAATTGTGCAATTGCGGTTTCAGGAATTGCGGGTCCGGACGGCGGGAGTGAGGCAAAGCCTGTTGGGACTGTGTGGATAGCTGTGGCTCTTGGCAATCAGGTTGTTGCAAGGAAGTTTCAGTTCGGAAGTATTCGATGGGTGAACACAGAAAAGGCTGCTTATTCTGCAATGCATTTGCTTTATAAACTCATTAAAAAAGAGGTTATGAACAGTTGAATGTGAGTAACTGAAATAAATTTTTCTCAAAAGGTTTTGTTCTTAAGAAAAAAAGTGCGACTTTTGCAATCCAAATCTGAAACAGCTAGAACAATGGCGAGAATTTGTCAAATAACCGGAAAAAAAGCGATGGTGGGAAATAGTGTTTCTCACTCAAAGGCGCATACCAAACGTCGTTTTAATGTAAACCTTACAAAACGTAAGTTTTTCTTAGAAGAAGAGAATCGTTGGGTTAGCTTAATGGTGTCAACAAAGGGAGTCCGTAATATTAATAAAATAGGACTTTCAAAAGCACTCAAAGAAGCAAAAGAAAAAGGGTATATTACTAAGTATTAAAGGAGGACACAGTTATGGCTAAAAAGTCAAAAGGAGACAGAATTCAAGTAATTCTTGAGTGTACTGAGCATAAAGATTCTGGTATGCCGGGAACATCAAGATATATTACAACAAAAAACAGAAAAAACACTCCGGATCGCATGGAATTGAAGAAATACAATCCAATCCTGAGAAAAATTACTGTACATAAAGAAATTAAATAAGTTGAGTTATGGCAAAGAAAACTGTTGCAAGTTTGAAAGTAGGCAAATCACAAGAGTACGCAAAAGTGATTAAAATGGAACGTTCGAAAAAGAGCGGTGCTTACATTTTTAAAGAAGACATGGTAAATAGTGATAAAGTGAAGGATTTTTTCGCTAAGAAATAATCACCTTTAACATATTTTTCTTGAGCACCCTTCTGTTCGGAGGTGGTGCTCATTTTTATTTTTACGCAAACAAACACTTGAGCATATGGCATTATTTGGCGTGTTTAATAAAAATGGTAAAAACGACTTGGATAAGGGGCTTGAGCGCACGAAAGAAAGTGTGTTTAAAAAACTCGGTAGGGTTGTTGCCGGACGCAGTCGTATCGATGATTCTGTGCTTGATGATCTGGAAGAAGTGCTTATTTCTTCTGATGTTGGGGTTGACACTACCGTGAAAATTATTGAACGGATTGAAGAACGTGTAAAACGTGACAAATACCTCGGAACCTCTGAGTTAAACCAAATTTTGCGGGATGAAATTACTGAATTGCTCGCTGAAAACACAACGCCGGATTTCAAAGATTGGGAATTGCCGAAATCTGATGCGCCTTATGTCATCATGGTTGTGGGTGTTAATGGTGTCGGTAAAACGACAACAATCGGAAAACTTGCTCATCAATTTAAATTGGCAGGAAAATCCGTTATCCTCGGAGCTGCTGATACGTTCAGAGCTGCTGCAATTGAGCAGTTGGAAATTTGGGCACAACGGGTGGATGTGCCGATTATTAAACAAAAAATGGGATCCGACCCAGCTTCCGTTGCTTTTGATACCTTGAGCTCTGCAGTGAAATTAAATGCCGATGTGGTCATTATTGATACTGCCGGAAGATTACATAACAAACAAAATCTGATGAACGAATTGTCTAAGATTAAGCGAGTTATGAAAAAAGTTATGGATGATGCACCTCACGAAGTTCTTCTTGTAATTGACGGATCAACTGGACAGAATGCATTTGAACAGGCTAAACATTTTACCGAAGCTACCGAAGTGAACGCATTAGCAGTAACTAAGCTTGATGGTACAGCTAAAGGCGGAGTGGTAATTGGTGTATCAGATCAATTTAAAGTGCCCGTAAAATATATTGGCGTTGGTGAAGCGAAGGAACATTTGCAACTTTTTGATAAAAAGGCCTTTGTGGATTCGCTGTTTAGTTAAACTTGATAATTTATTTTATTCCTTTCTTTTTTTAAAGATTAATTCAAATAATTTTTTATTTCAATAGAAACAAACTATATTTGTAACCATTGTGTAAGGTTTAATAACATGGTTATATGAAAAATTATTTAACATTATCTGAAGCAGCTGAGTTAATTGGTAAAAGCAAAGAGACTTTGCGAAGATGGGACAAAGAAGGAATTTTAAACGCTGTTCGTGAACCAGTTTCAAATTATCGAGTGTATCGAAAAACTGAAGTACAAACATTTTTGGGTGGCTTTTTTGATGATATTAGTGATGATAAAAATGAAATTTCAAATTATGTTGAACCATTACGACAATTTTCAGTATTAGAACTTTTCGCAGGAGCTGGTGGTTTAGCAATAGGATTAGAAAAAGCAGGCTTAAAGTGCATTGCATTAAATGAGATTGATAAATATGCTTGTGAAACCTTGCGAATAAATAGACCGAAATGGAATGTGCTTGAAGGTGACGTTAGAGATTTTGATTTTGCAGAATATAATGACAAAGTAGATATTGTAACCGGAGGTTTTCCTTGTCAAGCGTTTAGTTATGCGGGGAGAAAACTTGGTTTAAAGGATGCAAGAGGTACCCTTTTTTATGAATTTGCACGAGTTGTGAAAGAGGTTAATCCCCCGATTTGTATTGGTGAGAATGTGAGAGGTTTGTTGAGTCATGACAAAGGGAAAACCTTGCAAGGTATGATTTCAATACTCGATGAGATTGGATATAAGGTTGTGCCTGTCAAAGTACTTAAAGCTATTAATTTTCGAGTTCCGCAAAAAAGGGAACGATTAATACTTGTTGGTATCAGGAAGGATATTGATGTGAAATTTGAATATCCTAAACCTCATAGAAAGATACACAATCTAAAAGATGCATTAAAAAAAGGTTCGCTTTATGATTCCGATGTTCCTGATTCAAAAGGTGCAAATTATCCGGATTATAAAAAGAAGATTTTGGATATGATTCCACCAAAAGGATATTGGCGCGACTTGCCCTTAGATATTCAAAAGGAATATATGGGAGGTAGTTTTTATCTTGGTGGTGGAAAAACGGGAATGGCGAGAAGAATTGGGTGGGATGAACCTTCACTAACGCTTACATGTAGTCCTGCTCAAAAACAAACAGAAAGATGCCACCCTGACGAAACTCGTCCTTTTACGGTTAGGGAATATGCCAGAATTCAAACATTTCCTGATGATTGGGAATTTACTGGGTCTATAGCTCAGCAATATAAGCAAATTGGAAATGCAGTCCCTATCAATTTAGGTCAAGAATTAGGATTTTCAGTGGTTGATTTTTTAAATGCTGTTTATAGTTTGTCAAAACCAAAATAGCAACTATAATTCTCAAATGTTATTTGATCAAGTATTGATCGTTTTGTTGCTTTCGTTTCTTCTATGATTTCAGATAAAGCGGAGTTTGCACTGTTACACTTTGTGTCCTTAACAGTATCCAAATAATCATCAATCGCAACAGGCAAGGCTTTGTACAATTCATAAAATGCGTTTTGCTTTCCGGTAAGTAAGGCATAAAATTGATCTCCTGAAATTTTAAAAACTCTGCTATGACTATATTCTTTACCATTTATTTCGCCTTTCCAGTGCTCACAAAAACTCCCTTTAGCTAAAATTTGTACCCAATAACACTTTGCTTTTTTGTAATCATCAGCATATCTCGCAAGTTTTTGAAACAAAGCCTCTGCTGAACTGCTATTCATTGTGTTATGCTTGTTTTTAATATCTGCAAAAAGTGTTTCGTCTTTAGCTTTTATGTCAAATCCACTTAAATTCCCTATCTCAAAACCTTCAATACCACCAAGTATTTGTTCATGAAATGTACCTATTGAATTATTTATAGATTTATCTATTTGTCGTAAAATTTCAGTTTCGATGATGCTTTCTTCATCAATCATATTGAATTTTGTGTCAAATCTTAATTTTATTGTATCGATTTTATTATTGTAAAATTTATTTTTTGATATTTTTTCTTTGGCTTTCAAATAGGAATGATAAAGCGTCTCAATACATTTTAAGAAATGCTCATCAGCAATAAAATCAACATATTTGTTTTTCATAATACTTTTTTTGATTTATACTTTAAAATTAGTGTTTTTTTAAAGCTTACACAATTGTATTACTAATTATTTTGGTTCTACTGCAAATTTAGTGGGTAATGGCAAGTAATGATTAATATTGAGCGAAGTATAAGCATTCTAATATTGTCAGGGCTAAAGCCCATTTTTATCTTTCAGATTCTTACCACCCCGTCCTGAAGGCCGGGGTTAGTCGTTGGAATAGAGGCAATTACAGCAATATGCATATTCAAAATCAAAAAAATATAACCCTGACATTTATGTCGGGGTTTTAAGTCATAATACATAATTGAGATTTAGCCCTGATATTTATGAATCAAAGTTGATAAAGTATTCCATCAAATTTGCAGTAGAACCAAAAAAAATAACGATTCCAATCCTTATGATAGAGATTTGATTTCCAATATTAATATGAGGAATCAAATAGTGATAGGAAAAATGAAGACATATTTTCAACTTGCGGATTATCGGGAAACTATTAACTTTGCGCCAAAATATGACTATGACACAATCCATGACAGGCTATCATAAACTCAGTTTTGATTATGCCGAAAAGACAATACATATTGAGATAAAAAGCTTAAACTCCAAACATCTTGATATCGGAACCAGAATTCCGTCGATTTACAAAGAAAAAGAACTGGCAATCAGGGAATTAATCCACAAACACTTGGTTCGCGGAAAAATAGAATTCAATATTTATGTTGATATGTGTGGCAGCACTCAGGCTTCCAGCATTAATCAAGAAGTATTTATTTCCTATTACGAACAGCTGAAAGAAATTGCAGCAAAGACAGATTTAACACTGAATCACGAAGCAATTTCCGCAATCAGCCGTTTCCCGGATATTTTAAAACAATCCCGACAGGAAATTGAAGACGATGAATGGAATGCCATTTTAGAAAAAACAAAAACAGCCATTGAAATGGTTGTCTCCTACCGAAAAGATGAGGGAGTTTCCATGGAGAAAGACATTCGTGAGTCGGTAGAGCGCATTGAATCCTTAATTGACGAGGTGGAGCCTTTTGAAGAAACCCGAATTGAAGAGGTGAAAACTCGCTTAAAAACGAATCTTGAAAAACTTTCAGACCTTCCGGAGATGAATGAAAACAGATTTGAGCAAGAGTTGATTTATTATCTGGAGAAATTAGACATCAACGAAGAAAAAGTCCGCTTAAGAAATCATTGCAGCTATTTTCTTGAAACCTTGAATTTGTCGATGCCTGTTGGAAAAAAACTAGGATTTATTGCTCAAGAAATGGGACGCGAAATTAACACCATGGGCGCAAAAGCAAATCAACAAGCCATTCAGAAAATTGTGGTTGAAATGAAAGATGAGTTAGAAAAAATCAAGGAACAGCTTTTAAACATTTTATAATATGTCGGAAGGAAAACTAGTTATCGTTTCAGCCCCTTCAGGTTCAGGAAAAACTACGGTTATCCGTCATTTAATGGAGAAAATTCACAATTTACATTTCTCCGTTTCGGCGACAAACAGAGCGCCACGCGATTATGAAAAAGATGGTAAAGATTACTTGTTTTTATCCACAGAAGCATTTCAATCAAAAATTGAAAACAATGAATTTCTGGAATGGGAAGAAGTGTATAAAGGACGCTTTTACGGCAGTTTAAAATCCCATGTCAATCAAATGCTCTCCGAAGGAAAAAATGTCATTTTTGATGTTGATGTTGTTGGAGGCTTGAATATCAAAAAATACTATGGGGAAAAAGCATTGGCTGTGTTCATACAATTACCGAGTTTAACCACATTGGAAATGCGGCTAAGACAACGCGGCACCGATGATGAAACTGACATCATGAATCGACTTGAAAAAGCGACATGGGAAATGAATTTCGCCAATAAATTTGACGCAATCCTAATCAATGACAATTTGCCAAAATGTCTGAAAGATGCAGAAAATCTGGTGTCTGAATTTCTCGAAAAATCTTAATCCGCTATGCGTTTCATCGTATAAGACAAACGCTCATCACCACTCCTATTTTGTGCACTGAGTCACCAACACTTTTATAGGCAGGAAGTTTTAAAATAATTACCGCTTTCACCAAAGAGCAATTAATTTTTCACTTCACTTTCTTTCCGATTCCGAATCCGAATCACAGAATATTATTTTTTAATCGGATTTGTTTTCCGTGACCTGCGGGTCGCAGCTCTAAAAACTTTTACAGTGAGTGTTTGATCGAACTGTCAAACACATCTCGCTTAATAACGAAAAATTCGCACCTGACTGACCACCAACGAGGCGCCAGAGTTCGACTCCGGTGGGCTAAGTAAAAAACCGTAGCCTTCTAGGAATAAGCATTCAGAAGTCTTCTGGAAGAAGACTATGCGGGTGGGTTTGGCAGACCACCGGCCAGCGTTGGTGTGAATGCTGAATTGCTCTAACAAAATCAAGGATGGCGCTTTAGTCGTCCACATCCTTGACTTTTATAGCAATTTGGCAGAGCGCGGGGAAGGATTGGACCTGCCTTGTCTTTTTTGCTTACTTTTTTTGACTAAGAAAAAAAGTGAGAATGAAAGTAAATCAATGACAATTTGCAGAAAATCTTAATCCGCAATTCGTTTCATAGTATAAGACAAACGCATATCCATCGTAAATTGCAACACAGGACCGTGCATCAACGGATTAATGACTTTATCAAAACTTGCATCGCTGCGTTTATCATAAAATAAATTCACACTGGATGCCGTAGAAACCAAACGCTCGTCACCTCTTAGGCGTTGGCGTGTATGGTCAAGATAAGAAAGATATGACTTATATTGATGAATTGGATAAGTGCAATAAATACGTTCATCCAATGCATTAAAAAGCGGAGAAAGGGTCATGCCCAAGGCCTCTAAGCTGGCTTTTTTCTTGTTTAACAAAGCGATACACTCCTTGCGCAAACTATCATACACCACGGTTTTATCTTCCACAATCGGTTGCACTTTTATAATATCATAAATCTCATTCTCAGCCGCTTTCATAATGATTTCATCCGCAGTTTCAAGCGATTCAAATCGGATATGAACATTTTTCTTAACTTCAAATCCAACGGGAACCTCAACATAATTCTTCGAAAACAACTTTTTCTCTACTTCCATCCCAAAAATCGGTGCCTGAGAAATAAAATCGATATAATAATCATCTGCTTCAAAATCACCACTCAATCCATTTTTAAGTGCCGAAATCCGGGAGTTTATTTTTTCATGTGTATCTTCCATACTTTCACCAACTTGAGTTAATCCGAGAATCATTACCCAAGCATCCGGTCGTTGATTCATCATTACCGAAACATTCAAATGCATTACTGAATCACTCTGTGGCGTTTTCCAAGAATCCTCATAATAACCTGCATTATTATAAGTCTGTGTTTGATAAATTCCACCAGAAAAATCAGCAGCTTCACTGGAAGACGAAACCTTTGCTTTCTGATTATAAAAGAAATTCCCGGCAGCTTGTGAAAAGCCGATAATCGGACAAGAAAAAAGAACAATAAGTAAAAAAGTTGTAAAACGATTCATAAGTATAAGTTTTGATTTTGCGTTAAGATACAATTAATTTTTAAAATTAGGTTTCACTCGCTGTAGTTTGTAAAAATTCATTAATTTTAAATCCGACAAGCGTTTGAAAATTTTATTGCCATGACAAAGAAAAAAGAAATTGCATTAGTTTTATCGAGTGGTGGAGCAAGAGGTTTTGCACACATAGGAGTCATTAAGAGCTTAGAAAAAAACGGATATAAGATAAAATCCATTTCCGGGGCAAGTATGGGAGCGCTCGTTGGTGGACTATATGCAACCGGACAACTCTATAAATTTGAAGAGTGGGCAAGAAATCTTGACAAACGCGAAGTACTGAAACTTGTTGACATCACATTAACTTCCAGTGGGTTAATTAAAGGCGAGAAACTCATTCATGAACTGGAAAACCTAATTCCTAAGCAAAATATTAAAGATTTGGAAATTCCTTACTGTGCAGTTGCCACAGACATTCTAAATGAAAAAGAGATTGTATTTAGATCTGGGAATTTGTATAATGCAATTCGGGCATCCATTGCAATTCCAACTGTTCTGAAACCATTTAAAATTGGAGACATTCAACTAATTGACGGCGGTGTTGTCAACCCCATTCCATCAAATCGCATAAAACGACATAAAGGCGACAAACTTTTTGTTGCTAATGTCAATGGCAGGACACCGGTGGAAACACCCGTTGAAACCTACAAAGAACAAATTGGCGACAATCCACCTGCTCCGGTTGATATCGAGATTGAAGAACAAGACAAACAATTTTTCACACGTGTTAAAGATCAACTTTCAAAAATGATGTCTTCAACGAATCAAAGCCGCATAGGATATTTCAATCTGGTTAATAAATCAACCAGTCTGATGCTGCAAACGATTAGTGAACACAGTTTAAAAGAAACGCCTCCTGACTTGCTTTTTAATATCCCGAGGAAAAAATTTGGCACCTTTGATTTTGACAAAGCCGGCGATATTATTGATTTTGGCGAGTCATTTGCAGATGATGTGCTTAAAGACTTTAAGAACTAATACCGATTGTGAATCAAAATTACCGATACAATTCATTTTATTTCTTGTATCAGCTTTGATTCTACATCGGCATTACACCAAATTTTTTGATTTTAAAGTGCTGTAATATCGGCATA
The DNA here is from genome assembly GCA_027858835.1 of Bacteroidales bacterium. Classification (GTDB taxonomy): domain Bacteria; phylum Bacteroidota; class Bacteroidia; order Bacteroidales; family ML635J-15; genus JAQIBY01. The sequence goes on from JAQIBY010000031.1 coordinate 11,506, forward strand.
AACCTTCCGTAGTAAATTCGGAACAGCGATTGGTAGTTTCAAAATTTCTTTATCAATCAATTGGTATAATACGGCCAGCGTTTTTGGGTAATTTTAAGCAAGCCCCACATGATAATACTGAGAAGCAAACACAGTATTGCAGAAAACCATAAATGACGGATTTGAAATCCAAAGCAAGTGAGATAAGCGGACTTATCACTCCGCCAAGTTCCGTTTTGATAAAACGCATAATGATTAACAGTCAGTGATTTGTCCTGATATTTTATTGTTGCAGGCACATTGAAATTTTGCAAAAACTGCCAAACCAACGGCAAAGCGCGATGTCTCGAGAACTCACTGTCTTTTTGTAAATTCGCTGCAAAAACAGATTTCAACAGATCAATATTCAAACTATCATTCATGTACTCCCTTATCTCCTGCGGCAAAGAATTAAGCAATGCCATTTCTCTTTCCGTCTTTGTTTTTTCATCAGCAAACTTTATATTATTCTCTACATCAGGTAAAATATTGTGCAAATACATTAATGAAAGATAATGCCTCTGTTCTTGCGAAAAATTTGTCATCGGATGCTGCATGATCGCCTCTGTCATTAAAGCTTCAAAAGCCAATGCAGATGGCATTACTCGTGATATAATCGGGGCTTTATCATGATATGAGACTCCCGGAAATTTAGACCACGGTATTAATGCCCCGCTAAAAAGCAATTGCGGAATAATAATAATCGGAATCATAATATAAGCCCAACTTCTCCCTTTTGCAAGCACAGAAATCAGCATTCCGGAGGTTGCAGCACTCATCATCAACATAAAATACATCAAACTTAAACTGCTGAAAAGCCAAAACATATCAAGTATCCATAAGGCAATCGCTGAAAACAAAATGCTTTGTATGCCTGAAAGCAAAATCAAGCGCAAAAGTTTAACTAAGAAAAAACGTCGATTATCTCCTTCAACCACAAATTCTCGTTTACGCACCGCCTGTTCTCTGCTTATCTCAGAAATAGAAAAAACCAAGCCGCTGAAAATTGCCACAACAATGCTCATCATGAAAAATACGGGCAAATGAATATTTGCATCAGGGGAATAGCCGTCGCCAGTAGAAAACCTACTAACGAGAGCCAATGCAAGCGCCATCATCGGAGCATAAATAAGACAAAATACAGCATAAAATTTCCGGTGAAACAGAGATTTTAAATCCTGCATAAAAGTCATCGGGATATTTAACTTCAGATGCTTTCTCTGCAAATGATTATCAAAGGCATTTGTATTTTTCGCTCCAAAAGCATTTAGCCAAAACTCCGGCGGATACATTCGAGTAGAATCCGGGATTCCGGGATTCTTTTTTCGTCTAATCATTGCTTCAGCAGCCGAAATTTCGGTACGCTCATCAACTAATAAGCCGGTGCCTGCTTTCAATCTGCCGGTTTTTGCAGAAATAAATGTGAAAAAATCAGCAGGGCTACCGAAAAACACCGGAGTTCCACCCTCATCGAGATACAACATTTTCTCAAAGTATCTCAGCAGCTGCATTTCCGGTTGATGTAAACTTGCAATAATCAATCGGCCTTTATCAGCAATTTTTCTTAAATGTTGCACTAAAACCTCAGAATCCTGTGCTGACAATCCGCTACTGGGTTCATCGCAAAGCAAGATATCCGGATTTGTCATCAACGAACATGCAATTCCAAATCGCTTACGCTCCCCACCGGACAAGCGGGATTGATTTGTCTCCAAGGGTTTTGTGTCGGCATATTTTTCCAAGTGTAAATCACGCAATATTTCCTCTGGATGATTTGAGTCATCAGCAGACAATCCATACTGCGACTGAATGCTCCGAAGCTGCTCCAATAAAGGGATGTCAGCAGAAATATGATCCTCTTGCGGAACCATGCTGATATGCAAATGTTCAACATCTGTAAAAAACTCACCGGAACCACCGGGTTGCACTCCCGCAATTAAACGCAAAAAACTAGATTTTCCTGCACCACTCGGTCCAAGCACAGCAACCATTGCCGGCGCTTCAAAACAAATATCCATTTTGTGAAATAAATTCGTATTGAGCGCGAGTTCAACTGAAAGCTGTTTTGCGGAAAATTTGAATTGCGATTGTTGCGAGGAGTAAATTTTCCTAAGCTTTAAAAAATCAAAACATTCACCGCTTTTAAAGCGAATAATTCGGTGTCGCAAAAACGGTTGAACTTGCTTTTCAACAAAGCCGGTCTGATTCTCAAGCAGTTTTATATCTGGTAAGTAATAATAAATTTCAGATTGATTCAGGACAAAACAAGCAAATTTATCCCGCGTTTCATTCAGACAGAAATCACTGATTTTTTGATGATTTTCTTCCGAAACGCCTAGCATTTCGGGGATTAAATCCAAAAACGCCAATGCTTGTTTAATATCTGTCTTAAGCCCGGAAATAAACTCGTACAAACGAATAATCAAGACGTGACGCTCTTGCAAGGATAATTCGGCACTGATTTCTTGTGAAAGCCGCATCAATTTCACTGAATTTGCAGACAATTTTTTCAAATTCAAATCACGATTGTGTTTTTTTAAAGCAATTTGAAAATCCTGAGCAATGAGAAACAACTTATATTTTCCAACCAAGGGCTGCAAAAAACGATTCAGATAATCTTCTGCCTCCTTGCCCAGTTTATCAGGATCTTGCGCTGCAACTATGGCAAAAACCTGTATCAGTTGTTGATAAAAACCTGCCTGCATATCATATACAAAAATAACATTAAATATAAATTATCCAAGTATTTTTTTTTAAACACAAGATAAATTGGTCAGAAAATGTTACATTTGTTAAAATAAGCAATGCCAAATGAAAAAAAAAGTTGTTATCGTTACCGGCGCATCGTCAGGAATCGGAAAAGCACTTGCTGAAGAATATGCTCAGCATGGTTTTAATGTTGTGATAGCAGCACGTAGCACAGATAAACTTGAAGAATTAGCCAAAAATCTATCTGAACACACCGGCGTTTTGTCGGTAACCACAGATGTCACAAAAGAATCTGACTGCAAGCAGCTTATCGAAGAAACCATTGCAAAATTCGGACGCATTGATATCCTCATCAACAATGCAGGAATATCTATGCGAGCCATTTTCCTAGAAATGGAATTAGATGTCATGCGACAAGTCATGGATGTGAACTTTTGGGGCACTGTTTATTGCACAAAATACGCATTGCCCGAGTTATTGAAGACTCATGGTTCTGTTGTCGGAATTTCCTCCGTTGCCGGGATACATTCACTACCTGCACGAAGCGGATACTCTGCCTCTAAATATGCCATGCAGGGATTTTTAGACACCATTCGTATTGAACACAGACATCAATTGCATGTCTTAGTTTTTGCACCCGGATTTACAGCTTCAAACGTTCGTGTTGTCGCATTAACATCTGATGGCACACCACAGGGACACACGCCGAGAAAAGAAGAAAAAATGATGTCTGCAGCGCATGTCGCAAGGCGAATTCGCATGGCAATCAAACGTAAACGGCGATTTATTGCCATTACATTTGCAGGTCATGCAACAAATTTAGTTAAAAAATTCTGGCCGGCATTATTGGATTGGAGTTTCTATCGGGCAATGAAAAAAGAACCGGATTCCCCGCTGAAATAATGTTTTTGTCACAATCATTTATCAAGAAACATGAAAAAATATTAGCTTTCCCCAAGTTTTAACTGATGACAAAGCTATATTATTCTCGTTTATTAATAATCTCAAAGCGATGCGAGATTTGATTTCCATCGTCATCTACCAAACTTATCACATGCTTACCAATTTCCGGTTGTACTGCAATTTGATGATGAGAAACTGTTGTTGCAAGGTATTGATCATCTAAATGCCAATGAATTTTCACATTGCGATTTTGATGAACCGCCTCAAATACAATTTTCTTTTGCTTTCCGTCTAAATCGGTTGGAACAAAAATGCGCATCTGATCATCAGGATAAATAAATTGCATGGTTTTTTCAGGACTAGCAACACAATCGGGATGATAAGGAGGTACACCTTGATACCATGGATTTTTTTGACGATAATACCACTCCATTGTCGGCGGTAAAACAAATGCATTCGCTTCCTGCATCTCAGCTTTGGGATAACAAGATAAATTCACCCTATAATCGCCGGTTTTATCAAGATGCACCAATTGATGATAGGGACATTGCGGGAAATAATAAGCAGATGCAGGTATCCAAGCAGAATCAGCATCTTCACAGAAATCGTTACTCAAGTATCCGGATTGTGGGCAAACCGGCATTTCGATTAAATCATCCCAAGGACAATCGAACCACTTGTCATAAGCCGGTAAATGCTCAAACAAATCAAAAAGCAAAGGTGCAGCGGCTTCTACCCCAATGAGTCCTGGTCGCCCTTCTCCATCAGCATTTCCGACCCAAACAGCAACGGTGTAATCGGGAGTAAGTCCAATTGCCCAGGCATCACGAAATCCATAACTTGTTCCGGTTTTCCAAGCGATACTTTGTGAGGAACTAAAAAACTCCCATTCTCCTTGACTATTCGGTCGGCGAAGTTCTTTTAATGCTTCCATCGTAAACCAAATTCCTGAAGCAGTAAGCCGACTTTCCGATTTTGGCAAAAGTGGCGTAATACTATCAGATTTCAAAAATGTCAAAGGATGCATATCACTATCAAAATACATTGCATTGTACTCCGAATAATGCATCAATCGTCGTCCCAAAGCGGCATACGCAGCACATAGCTCGTCGAGCGAGGCCTCCGCTCCGCCCAGAATTAAAGACAAACCGTAATGCGAAGCAGGCTTATCAATACTGCGAATACCCATTGACTGCAAATCGCTGAGAAAAACTGGAACTCCGTATTTTTGCAACATATTGACGGAAGGCACGTTGAGCGAACGAATTATCGCTTGTGAAGCCGGGACAGCACCATCGTAATCCATATTGAAATTCTGAGGGGAGAAATTCCCATATCTGGTTGGATAATCGGCAAGCAAAGTGTGAGGTAATATTTCTCCTTTACTCAACATATGGGCGTACAAAAAGGGTTTCAAAATACTTCCCGTACTCCGTTTCGCCGCAGCAACATCAACATAAGCATCTTGCCCATAATCAGTAAAAAGGCCTGTATTTCCAACATAGGCTTTTACGGCACCTGTTCTGGTATCAGCAATAATACAGGCAGCATTGTGAATTCCGTTTTTCTGCAACTCCCGCGAATGTCTCTCAGTAATTTGCTTTGCGTTTTTCTGAATATCAGCATCAAGCCGGGTGTGAAAAATGTGTTGCTCCGGATGCTGGTTTTTTAATCGCATCAGCAAGTGTGTGGTTTCATGCGGAAACGCTCTCAAACTTTCCGGGATTTCTTCTTCAATTGCTAAGAAATACGCTTGCTCATTCAGCATCCCATCGTCATACATTCTTTTCAATAAACGGTTGCGTTTTTCAAACAACATAATGCGATTTCTATTCAAATGAATAGAAGATGGAGCATTCGGTAAGACAGCTAACAACGCCGATTCCGCCCATGTGAGATTTTCAATTGAGCGTCCGAAATATCGATGTGAAGCTGCTTGAATTCCAACGACATTTCCACCGTAAGGGGCATGCTGAGCATAGAGATTTAATATTTCTGCTTTCGATTTCTGCATTTCAAGTTTTTGAGCCAGACAGATTTCGATTGCTTTTTGGCTAAAACTTCGTTTTTCCGCTTGTCGAGTTAAACGGATGACCTGCATACTGATAGTGGATCCACCGCTGACAACCGATTTTGCTTTCAGATTTTGTAAAGCCGCTCTTCCCATAGCAATCCAATCCACCCCTCGGTGTTTATAAAATCGCTTATCTTCAAAATACAAAAGACACTTCAAATATTTTTCGGGTAATTCCACTGTATCAGCAAGCGGCAATCGCCATTGTCCGTCCTTAGCAATCGCAGCATCAAGTAGCTCAGCATTCGCATCATATAAGACATATGCTTTTGGATTTTCATCAAAATTCATTGGCAAAAAAAGCCAAATAAAAAAAGCCACTGTCGTTAATACAGATGCTACCCACACTATTTTGCGCGAATTTTTCATGCGTTACTCCACCACCCGCCAATCGGCAAAATACTCAATCACAAGATGTGTTTTTGGTTCGGATTGATAATGAAAATTGGAATTGTATGTCCATGCCATACTTTCTGAACCGCCTCCGCCCTGAGTGGTAATAAAAAAGCGGTTTGCAAGATGTCCAAAATAATCAGCCTGACTTCTTGGAGAGTTTTGGTCGCCGCCGCTGGGATCCACAGGAATCCATCCATAATTTGGCAAATAAACCTCAACCCAACGGTGAAAAACATCGTCATTGCTGACATCATCACCGCGGAGCACGACAGAGCCTACATAACGCGCCGGCAATCCGGCGGCCCGGCACATTGCAATATACACAAAGGCATATTCCGAGCAAGAGCCGTTTCCACGATCAAGGACTGTCGGAGCAGTATTCCATCCGCCGGTCATTTCATAATACAAGTGCGGCATCAGATAATCATAAATATTTCTTGCGATCCAGTAGGGATTATCCTCATCGCCAACAGCCTCTTCTACTGCATTTTGAATAACAGGGTGTGTCATTTGATATTTCTCGTTATCGGACAAGAATCGTGCATTCACATCTTCAGGAATTTCATTTAAGGGACCAACTTTATCAGGGAAAATAAAATAGCGAACATCCCATACTTTTACATTTGCAGACATTTCAAGATCATGTGTCTCCCCTGCTTTCAAGTTTTTCATATGAAAATGTGCAGTTTTTTGTCCCCATTGATCGGTTGGAAAATCGGTGGGTTTTTCACTGAATTGTATCTCAGAAAGTAATTCCTGATTATCCCTATTTTCAGCCATTGCAAAATGCACATCGAGTTGAGTGACCTTGCCGGGTCCGAAATTTGTTGCCTGATGGATGTAAGATATTTCTGCAGTTTTCTCATTTGTGCGGCGAAATAAATCCTCGTCGCTTCGCACAAGCTGATGGATTTTTTTATCGAGCCAATCAACATTCCACAAATGGCTTCCATCCCACGCCATTCCCCTTGCATATTTACCGGGAGCATCCGTAATCAAAAGCACTTTTCCGGTTTCAGGACTAATCATATAAATTTCATCCGTTCCACGATCACTCAGCCAAAGATAAGTTCCGTCAAAAGTAAGCCCCTGAGGTTTTCTTGAAGGTGCAGCAAAGGACTTTATCGTGGTACCGTCAGCAGTACTCACTTGAATAATTTTATCCGAGGCATCATCGATAACCCACAAATATTCGCCGTCAAATGTTAATCCGATAGGCATTTTACAGGGTAAATCAATACGATGCAGTATTTCTCCACTTTTCACATCAAGTTTATAGGCGATTCCCTGATAATTTTCAGCAAGCGGGATCCCACCTTTGATATCGACACACCAAAGCGAATTTCCGTCGTAAGCCAATCCCATGGGCCAATAGGCAGGACTGGAAAGATGACGTTCAATTGCCCCACTTTGAGGATTAATAAAGTACAGTTTATCGGTTTTTCGATCTGCAATCACTAATTCATCTTCAAAAAAGCATAAACCGGTAGGAAAATCTCCCGGTGTCGCTAATGATTTTACAATTTCGCCGGGATAAGCAAATACGGCTTGAGCAAAGGCGAGCAGTACAATGAGCACTTGTACTCTGATGCTTAAAAACTGAGCAATTTGTTTCATATTATGTGTCACTTAAAATTAAACATTTGAATGTATCAAAAAAAAACAGGATAAATGATAACATTCACAAAGATTTCTCGTAAAAGTAATTAGTATCTTTGAAAAATCAATATCGTGGGGGCATGATTAACAGGGTTTGACTGCTATTTTCTTCAAAGTATGCTGTTGTGAAAGAAAACAAACTAAAACTAATGCATATGAAGTATTTTTACAGTCTTTTAATCTTGATAATAACATTTGGGGCATTACCGGCACAAAGTGATTTTAATGAACCTCCTACCCGCAGTGAATTTGAGCAGGTGAAATCTAAAATTCAGGTTTACGAACGCAATCAAAACAATGTGTTAGCAAGAATGAATGGCATTAATGCAGAAATTGATAATGCATTTGTGCGTTTGGATTCTGTCATGTATGATCAGGAAATGTATTTAGATTCTGTCATTCAGCGCATGGCACTTGAAAGTCAGGGCATACAAGAGGAGGCAGTTGCAAAGTTTCTCACAACAGAAGATTTAGTTCCTATTAATGATGAGATTGACAAAAAACTCAAGGCCCAGAACGAGGAAAACATGCTTTTGATTTACGGACTCGCAGGTGGAATTGGTTTAGTGCTTATTCTGTTGATTCTTTTCTTTATTCTTTCTGGAAAGAAAGTAAAAAAACTTAGAAAAGAATTACTGACAATGCAAGAAGAGAATAAAACGGCAATGGCAAACAGCATAGCTGAAATGGAAAATAGCCTTGCCAAATTAGAAAGCATGCACAAAGCGGACAACGACCAGCTTAAAAAAGAAATTGATAAACAAACATCTGCTATCCGAACCTCAACCGACTTATCGGTAAAATCGTTACAGGAAAAGTCTTCCGAAAACATGAAAACAATCAGTAAAAATCTTGAAGCAGGCATAGAAGAAGTAAATGCTGCCTGGAAAAAAGCGATTGATTCCATGAAAAAAAGCAGCGATGAGAAACTCAGCAAAAGTGATACTTCGTTTAACGAGAAACTTTCAGATATTGAAACCAGCTTTAAGTCAGAAATTGATAAATTATCTGACATAAAAGACAAGCTGGTAGCGGATGTTAAGAAACTTGAAAAGCAAAAATAAAAAACACAGATAGATAGACTAGGGAAAGTTCCTAATTTGGAATCAAAAAACAGGCCTGATTAATCGTCGGGTCTGTTTTGGTTTTAAGACGTTTCTAAAGTTCAGCTTTTGTTCAGTCAAACGCCGGACAGGCAGAGTTTTTGAAAATATAGAATAAATAGGTTGTGCCAAACTTTATTGCTTAATCCGTGTTTTTTGATTTACTATTGGCACAGTATGAACCAAACACTGACTTAATGGACGGCACTTAGTAGAGTTAGATGAGATAAAATAATATCACCCTCCGTTTCTGCCAAGATCATCTTCTTGCCTTTAATACCGATTAAACATCAATTCGAAAGCTTTCGGATGGCACCTTTCACTTGCTTCTCCGTCGGCTGACGGATCAGCACAAGTCGTTCTGTATGCTTGTTCTGGATTCAACTCCCGCCAGTCTTTAGCGGTACAATTAAACAACGCAACATTCAATAAATCTGCTTCTTCGGCATAAATTAACCATTCTCTGTCCTTTGTGTAATTTTTCTCTGGAACAATGTGTTTCTGAACTGCGTCAGTTTGTATATGATAATTTGCCTTACTTAAAATTCTTTTTACATTCCATTCGAGATTGTATTGGTTGCTTTCAATTTCTTTATAGCGCTGGTATTCTTTTATTAAGTATAGTTTAAAAGTCGGGCTAATTGCCGCACCAAACTCAAAAGCAATGTCTCTATGAGCATAAATTCCACCGTAACGACCAGATTTTGAAATTATTCCAATCGCTCCAGTTTTTTATGCCCATTGTTTCGGACTTAATACAAAAGTTGGTAATCCAGCATCCATTTTAAAGTGGTCAAATTCGACCACATTAAAGTCTGGATTATACATTGTTTCCCATGTCCCAAGAAATTCAATTGTAGTTCGAGTCCTTATCCAGTTTTTTATTACATCAGCGGCTCTGTTATCACCTTCTTTTGCTTTTGCCATATCAGTTAGGCAGATGTAATCCTCTTCCTCAATTTTT
>JAQIBY010000056.1 GCA_027858835.1 Bacteroidales bacterium
TTCGGTTGAAACAGGTCTTGTTTGGTAAAAGATAATATTTTAATACTCCGTTTCTTGCTTATTAAGCTTATCTAATTTTTCTTTTTCAGAAGGACTTGTTACTTTTTTCAAGAGAGAAAAAAGCAAGCCTCCAGTTGCAGCTCCAAGCACGTAAATTACGATGCTGGCAACGGATAAGGGGATTTCAACTGACCAATTTAAGAACTTAAATTTTGCCAATTCAATGTTTTGAATTGTAAAGGTCAGTATTAATGCCAAGAGCAGTATGAGTACAATGGTTTTAAAAATTTTCATACTTAGTCAAATTTAATTCGTGAAATTTCAATACCTACAGGTTTACAACCAGCTTCTTCATCTTCAGCGGTAATAAACACTTCAGCCGGTTTGTAAGGAAAGGAAGCCCTGTATTCAGATTCTTTTGCATTTTTATTTTTAAAATGTCCAACATTTCTCACTCCACCGGTATCAGAAACAACCCAAATCACATAATAGTTTCGTGGTGGATCGAGGCGCTCGGGGCTGGATAAATTTTCTGCTATCAAAGTCAGAGAATAAACATTCTTCATTTCTTTTTTCAATTTAGCAGTAACTTCTGCTGCCGGTGTAACTGTTGACACCGGAAAAGTGGTTGTTGTTGCACAAGATGCTAGAAACACCAATATTCCTGCAAATAATAAAGCTTTCATCGTTTTCATTCTGTGTTCAATTAAATGTGTATCCTACTCATAGGCTTTTCGGAATCCGCCAAACATAAATAATCACTGTAATTAAAGAACAATCAAAGTAATGAAAAGTTTATTCTTAATTATTAATATAGATATAAACCTGACAAAAATAAAGTTTTTTCAGTATTTTATATTAAAAGAAAACTAGCTTATTGCACACCCACCGGCAGTGTATATTCAATCCCTGCACCAGGTCCAAGTGGAAGCCCAAGTAATACCCATGCAATAAGTAGCAATGACCATCCGATGAAAAAAGTAATGGAATAAGGCAGCATTGTACTAGTCACCGTTCCAATACCGGATTTTGGTTCATATTTTTGGAAATAGGCAATAATCAAAGCAAAAAAGCTCATCATGGGGGAAATGACATTGGTAACCGAATCACCAATACGATAAACAACTTGTGATAATTCCGGGGAATATCCCAACAACATAAACACAGGCACAAATATTGGTGCCATAATTGCCCATTTTGCTGATGCTGAGCCCATTACCATATTTATCATTCCCGATAAGATAATAAATAAGAGCATGGTGGGAATCAATCCCAATTCAGCTTTCATTAAAAAGTCAGCACCTTCAATCGCAAAAATCGATCCCAGATTCGACCACTTAAAATAAGCAACAAACTAAGAGGCAATTCTAAAAATAAACAAAAACTAAAAGAAGGATTTAAAATTTATAATATATGCCAATTTCACCAGTAAGTCCCATTTGCGTAAAATTATCATACGCTGCAAATCCCGTCATAAGGCTCAACACAACCTTATCGGAAGAAAACTCTATACCAAAACCAAGCCCATTATTTACTTGATGGTATTCATTTGTTTCCCTAGACCCATAATCAGTACTTTTCGTGTACAAATAATGGTTTGCTTGATACAGAAAAAGGTTTGCAATCTCATTGTCTGAAACACGATACATAAAAGCGACACCAGCACTTATGGTTCCTCTATATTTAGTCATATAGGGAGCAAATGTAGCTTGAGTAAAAAAGCGGTTGTTATAATAACGGTAAGAAAGTCCATATCCTGTTGTAAATCCTGCTGCAACACCTAAAGCGTGATGGTATTCAACTTTTCCGCTATCGATTTGTTGCGTATTATTTGATTGGGCAAAAACCAAAGGAGCAGAAATAAATAAAGCACTAATTAATAAGACAATTTTTTTCATCATTGTAAGGATTAAAATTTAAAAAACACACCAGCTTCCACAGATGGGTAAATAGATCTAAAGCTATCATATCCAGCAAAACCAAACATAAAATTCAACACAATATTGTCATCTCCATTGTATTCCAAACCAATACCAGCACCATTTGTAATACTCTCAACACCAAATTGATCGGTTAAAAAACGATTTCCTTGATAAACAAGAAGATTAGTTTGGGGATAGTTTGTTGCTTGGTAAATGAAACTCAAGCCATAGCTAGATAAATCAAACGCATCGCCATAAAATGGAGCAGCAACCGTTAGAACAGAAAAACGACTATAGAAAAAACGATAGCTAATTCCATATCCAGTTGATGTTCCGGCAGCTATACCTAATGCATGATGAACTTTGCCCTCTGATGTTTTCACATCGACAGCATCAGAATTAGTTTGTGCGTTTATTGCAGTTGCAAAGCACAGGATCAGCACTGTTACTAATAATTGTCTCCAATATTTCATAATCCACCTATCATTTCTTTCACCAAAGATAAGCAAATTTTATCCTTCAAAAAATAATTCTTATTAATATTTTAGCATTTTATCGATTAGACTGGCAGCTGGTAGTGAATCCCTGCACCGGGTCCAAGTGGAAGCCCAAGTAATACCCATGCAATAAGTAGCAATGACCATCCGATGAAAAAAGTAATGGAATAAGGCAGCATTGTACTGGTCACCGTTCCAATACCGGATTTTGGTTCATATTTTTGGAAATAGGCAATAATCAAAGCAAAAAAGCTCATCATGGGGGAAATGACATTGGTAACCGAATCTCCAATACGATAAACAACTTGTGATAATTCCGGGGAATATCCCAACAACATAAACACAGGAACAAATATTGGTGCCATAATTGCCCACTTTGCTGATGCTGAGCCCATTACCATATTTATCATTCCCGATAAGATAATAAATAAGAGCATGGTAGGAATCAATCCCAATTCAGCTTTCATTAAAAAGTCAGCACCTTCAATCGCAAAAATCAATCCCAGATTCGACCACTTAAAATAAGCAACAAATTGGGCAGCAAAAAAGACCAAGACAACATAATATGCCAAGGTTTTCATACTGTCTGCCATACCTTTAATGATATCGGCATCTTTTTTAAATTTCCCGATTCCGATTCCGTAAGCAATTCCCATGGTTCCGGCAACAAGAAATAAAAACGCAACCACTCCCTCAAGCACGGGAGAATTTAACAAGCCGCCATTTTCCCCACGCAAAAATCCGTTTGACGGAATTAATCCGATTGCAAAAATCACAAGCCAAACCACCATTACAATCAAACTCCAACGTAAACCTTTTCGCTCTTTAGCATCTAATTCTTCAAGGGGCTCGGGTTTCTCGGGTCCTTTATACTCCCCAAAATAAGGCGCAACGATACGCTCTGTCACGACAGTTCCTAAAAATGCAATAAGAAAAACAGAAGCAACCATTAAGAAATAATTTCCTGTGGGATTTACATAGTAGTTAGGGTCAAGAATGTGAGCCGCTTCGGTTGTTAATCCTGCAAGCAAAGGATCAATCGTCCCGATGATAAGATTGGCAGAAAATCCACCAGAAACTCCGGCAAATGCAGCAGCCATACCAACTAAAGGATGTCGGCGCATGGCAAGAAAAATTGTTCCTGCCAAAGGAACCAGCAAAACATATCCTACGCTACTTGCAATATTTGACAAAACACCTGCCAATACAATTACAAATGTCAATATTTTCTTTGGTGAGGTAAGGACAAGTTTTCGGATAATGGCTGAAATTAATCCTGAGCTTTCTGCAATTCCGATTCCCAACATGGCAACCAACACGATTCCCAAGGGCGCAAAATCGGTGAAATTTGTTACCATTTCTGTCATAATCCGGTCAAGTCCGGGTTTAGACAAAAGATTTTCCACAAAAACCGTTTCGCCTGTTGCGGGATGTATGACATTCCAGCCGAGTAAATATCCTATCCAGGAAATTAACAAAGCGAATAAAGCAAATAATCCGAATAATGCAGCTGGATGCGGTAAAGCATTTCCGGCCTTTTCAACTCCTGCAAGTAATGCGGGCATAAACCCGCGACTCGTTTTCTTCTTTCCCATCAGTGTGTTGTCGTTTAAGGCATTCGCACTGAATTGCCGATTAATTTCAAAAAATGAAACAGCAAAGATATAAACTTGTTCAATCTGTGCAAATAGAAAAACACAGGATAATTCTGTAGTAGAAATAATGCGGATTATTTCATTAAATCGTATCGTTTATAATCTGTTTTCGACACTGGGTCACCCTTATTTTGCTATCGTAAATGCTTGACTAATTACCGTTTCCACCAAAGGATGATTATTTTTCACTGCGCTTTCTTTCCGATGAAAGAAAGTTCACAAAGAAAATCTGGCGCTGACCCGTATTTTTCTATTCATTGGGTATCGTTCCGTACTCCTCGAATCTCCTCGTACCTGCGGGTCGAGTAGTTAAAAACTCCACTGATACCTCAATGAATTACGAAAAATCCGCGCCTGACCGGCCACCGACGTGTAATGCGCCAGAGTTCGCGTTCGGTGGGCTAAGTAAAAAAATAGCATGAAGCTACGAACCTTGGATACTACGTAATAAATGTAAGAGAACTTTTAAAATATGAAATAGCAAGAGAAAACAGCCCCCCAAAAAAAAGCAAGTGTATTAGCCTTCGCTAAGAAGGCTAATATTACAATAATTTATCTTCCCTTATTAAATTTCTTTAAAACTTTGGGCAATTTTTATCATGCTTTCTTTATGTAATTTCATGTTTCCTTTTGGAGTCCAACTCATGATTTGATAAAAATGCGAATCAGACTCTATCGTTGTAAGATGATAATAAATGTCCAATCCGTTGTAAATGCCGTAAAAATGCGTTTGAACTGCCTCAATCCCATTAATTGTAAGATTTTCAAAAGCTCCTACATTAAAAATGTCGGCATTTTCCTGCATGGTTTCCACAACCATTTTAGAATAGCCCATTAAATTGCGGGGATAAAACTCGTCTAATTCATATTCATCAAAAACGGCATAAAACTCGTCACTTGTCTCATCTATAACTAAGACATAAAAACTTACTGAATCGTTTCCATACTGAAAAGACGCTTCTGAACTCAATCCTTCGAGTTCTGTCATATTCTCGGGAACTGAAATCTTATAGCTTTCTTTTACCGTTTTTTCAACATATTTTGTTTCTTGATTGCAGCTTTGTAAAAAGAAAATTGCAATAAATACAGCGATTAATATTTTGATTTTTTTCACACCCATAACACAAGATTTATATCTGTAAAACTACGAATTTTTATTTAGAGAATAGATGCTATTGTCAAATTTTCTTTACGAATCTGTATCGGGATTATCTGAAAAATAGGCAGCCAATGCCATACGAATATCTTCGAAAGTAAATTCATCACCCAGGACTGCTTTAATATCCGTTAACTTTGTGCTGTCAACAGTTTTATAAGCTTTCACAATGATTTTTATCTGACTTTCAGAGATAAAATCACTTGCAGGAAGCATTTTTTTTGCAACACATTGGGCTAAATGCCCGTAAATAGTTGACAGTGCATATCCTCTAACCTCAGCAACTTTTTCAGGATCTTTTAATTCCTGATACAATTCAAAACTCACCTCCGCGGTTGGTTTTTTTGGCTCCTTTTTGACTTTTTCTTTTGGCGCTTTTTGCTTGGTTTTTTTGCTTTGAGCGTGATTTTGTTCTGCTGCCTGAGACAACAATTCAGCACTTTGCTTTACAAATTTCACGTCAGGTTCTACCCCGTCACGATATGCTTCAGACAAAATATTTGCACGAATCAACATGCGCAGCCGTTTCAAAAATACGCCATCAATTGCTTTTAGCTCCGTGGCATATTTTTTTACGCCTCTGCCCTTTCCAACCTCCTTGATATGACCTTGAACAGTATCTGATATTTCTTTAACGAGCGGTGTGAAATAATCAACCGCCGCTTTTACACGGGTTGACAATTGTTCGCTGTCACATGTTTCAATTGATTTTGCCAATTTTTTCACTTGAAAAACAAATTTATCTCCTGTTTCCTGCAAGGCTTTTGTTTTAGGAAATAATGCTTCTGCCCAGGCTTTGTATTTTTGTTTTGCAGAGCGATTTTCATCTTTATCATAAGTTTCAATATGGTCTTTAATTGTCCAAACAAACTCTCGAAGATCAAAACAAGCAATTAAATAATCTTTTAGATATTTAAATGACTCAATTCGAATATCATCGGCAAGGGAATTGTCATCCTGACGCTGTTTAGAAAATTCAGAAAGTGACTGATCAATTGACAAACCGTGTTTGGGCAGACTTGTTGTCAATATCAGACCGTCTAAACTGCGCAAACGGCTCAATGCCACATAAACTTGTCCGGGAGCAAAGGCTCTGGAAACATCAATAATTGCCTTGTCAAAGGTTAAACCCTGCGATTTATGGACAGTAATTGCCCATGCGAGTTTTATCGGGTAATGTTGAAAGTTTCCGATTTCGTTTTCTTCAATTTCACCGAGTTCCTTATTGAGTTTGAAACGCTTGTTTTCCCACGTATAGTGTTCAATATCAAATATTTCTCCTGTGTCAGGAAATTTTATGGTAATGCAATCTTTATCTAAATCTGCAATTTCTCCGATTTTCCCGTTAAAATAACGTTGCTGACCGGAATAATCGTTTTTGATAAACATAATCTGCGCCCCGACTTTTAACTCCAGATCAAACTCCACCGGATATAGAAACTCGTTAAAATCACCGGTAACTTCGGCAGAATAATGATATGATTTTCCGGGCAAAGCGTTTAACATCTGACGATTAATTTGCTCTGCCTGACGATTATGGGTTGTTAAAGATACGGCGCCGCGTTTCTCTTCATCGCTTAAATTTGGTTTATAAAATTTATCGAGCAGCTGCATATCTTCATCTGTAAGGCAATTGTCCCGAATGTGATTTAACAAATCCACAAACTGAATATCTGTTTGTCGGTAAATTTTTTCAAGCTCAAGATATACGGGCGGGTTTTCAGTGAGTGCATTTGCATCAAAAAAGAAAACCGATTTATAAAAGCTACGCAGATAATCCCACTCACTGTTTTTAACAACGGGTGGCAGCTGCATCATATCCCCAATAAGCAACAATTGTACTCCGCCAAAACTCATTGAACGTCGGCGTCTTACCACACGAAGAATATGGTCAATTGCATCCAGAATATCGGATCGCAACATACTGACCTCATCGATAATTAGCAATTCTAATTCTTGCAGCATGCGACGTTTATGCGTATTCAGCCTAACCGCTTTCATCAAGCTGTTAGGAGTATGAAATTGCGTTTCATAATCACCGGGTTTTAAGGCTGTATTTGAGGGCAAAAAACTTCCGAACGGGAGTTGAAATAAGCTATGTAAAGTTACACCGCCTGCATTGATGGCAGCAATCCCTGTTGGTGCGGCAACAATGGTATTTTTATAAGTTTTTGTTACTATATCACGGAGAAATGTGGTTTTACCCGTTCCGGCTTTTCCGGTAAGAAAAACATGGCGTTGGGTTGAGTTTATATAACGTGCAGCATACTCAGCAGCCTGATAATTTTCAGTCATGATGGGATTCGTTAATTTATTACCGAAATATAGACATTTTTACGAGAAAATCAATGGCTAATTATTGCATCCATTTAATCATCATATTCGATAATATGCAATCGGGGACTATTTTTTTCAAGATATTGCCGAATAATCATTCGAACTTCACGATTATCCTTAAAGGGACGAATACAATCTTTTAAATCATCAAGCGAATCAGCCAGCGCACGGCTCAGATATCCGTACCCGAGATATTTTCCGTGTTCAAGCTGCACTACGGCAACTTCCTCTGGGTCTCGTCCTTTATCAACAATCAGCATATTCGTTTCAACAATGCTGTATTTTTTCAAGAGGGATTTTACTCTGGCATTATAAACATCGGCAGGCTCCTCTCCTATGCATGCACCATGACATTCGCCGAGTCCGTGGGAAAAACAAGCTCCGGCAGATTCGTATAATCCACTGAGTTTCTGACACAATTCGTAAGTTTCAACCCAACGAAAAACCGTTGCTTTGGCAGCTTTTAAATTACTAAAACACAATACAGGCGTTTCAATGGTGTCGGCATTTCGTTTAATTCGTAATTGTAAATATCCATTATCATCTTCAAAGCAATACAAGCCGTACTGACTGATTGCACGACGTTGCGCCCGATTAAAAATGGGTTTCATGGACTTTATTTCCGTGCTTTCTTTCAGCAAAGCAATCAACTCGCTGCCGGTTAATTCGTAATCAACCTGAGTGATACGTGATTTCATTTCAATGGCACGTCCGGTTTTTTCGTTATTGAGATGAGAATGTACACGGCGGTAAATATTTTTACTTTTCCCGACGTATAAAAGGCTATTTTTTTCATCATAGAAATAATACACCCCGGCATCTTCAGGAATGGATTTCACAATTTTTGCATCGAAATTCGGATTTAGCCCACGAAATCCTGAACTCTTAACATGTTTTCCATGAAATTCTTGTTGATCTAATCGCAATAAATGCGCAAATAAATCAACAGTTGCTCGTGCATCACCGGCGGCTCTGTGTCGATCGTGAATGACAATATTTAGTGCGTTGGTTAGAACATCTAATTTGTAGGCTGACATGCCAGGCATCAGCTTTCGCGATAATTTCACCGTACAAATCGTATCCCGTTTAAAATCATATCCTAATTGCCGAAATTCGCTTTTAATAAACTGATAATCAAAGTTTACGTTATGCCCGACAACAATGCAATCGTCGGTAATTTCAATGATATCACGAGCAATTTCATAAAAATATGGGGCACTTTCTACCATTTTATTTGTAATTCCGGTGAGTCCGGTAATGTAGGCAGGAATAAAGCACTCGGGATTTACGAGGCTTTCATATTTTCGAATAATTCTTTGTCCGTCGTAAATAAAAACTGCGATGTCGGTAATTTTATCCCGTTTTGGGCTACCACCGGTTGTTTCAACATCTAAGACGGCATATTTGGGCATTGTATTCTCCTATTTTTTCTTTTTGTATTGAACGTGTTCAATGTTTAAAAATGGTTTACGCTGCATGAAAACCACCATTAGTGCACCTGTAATTCCACCGGCCATCCCTCCTGAAACTCCCGGATAACCAAGACTGAGAAGAATCAAGTGAATTGAAATCAGCAAGGCCACAATTCCAAAAACTAATAAGCTAATGCTTTTATAATTATAATTTAAACGGATTTGTGCTCCGCAGTTTACGCAATAACGATCCGAAAGGCCTTTGCGCTTAACAAAAGGTCGTTTTAGCAGATTTCCGGTATAGTGACAATTTGGACATTCCATTTGGCAAATTTAAGAAAGTTTAAGGAAAAATGAGTTAGACACGAAAAAAATAGTGCCGCAAAGTTTCGCAAAGGAGGCGCGAAGGTTCGCAAAGGAAAATTGATTATAATGAGTTTGATGCGTAGGGAAAGTAACGCGGAGAACCGCAAAGAAGGCACGAAGCTTCGCAAAGGGAAAATAAGATGAATGAGTTTGACACGCGGGAAAATGCACGAATGGAATTGAGTTTGACGCGCAA
>JAQIBY010000082.1 GCA_027858835.1 Bacteroidales bacterium
AATTTTGATTCACAATCGGTGTTACAGCAAAACAAGCATACAGAACGACTTGTGCTGATCCGTCAGCCGACGGAGAAGCAAGTGAAAGTATGCGCCATTTTGATGTTTAATCGGTATTACAAGTGATATTGTTATGATAGACACCCATACACATATATATCTGTCAGAGTTTGATGAAGACAGACACGAAGCAGTGCAGCGTGCTAAGACAGAAAATGTCAGTGCTATTATCCTTCCCAATATTGATAAGCATTCCATTGCTGCAATGAACCAAACGGCGAATCAATTTCCTGATATCATTTATATGATGATGGGTTTACATCCAACCTCCATTGATGCGGATTTTGAATCTCATCTTGAAATCATAAAACATGAACTTGACAGCGGAAAATATATCGCCGTTGGTGAAATTGGGATGGATTTGTACTGGGACAAACAGTTTGCTGAACACCAAAAAATTGCATTTATTCAGCAATGTAATTGGGCAGTTGAAAAAAAACTTCCGGTTTCTATTCACTTGAGAAGTGCTCATAATGAGGTTGTTAGAGCATTGAAAGGAATGCCAGAAATGCCAAAAGGCGTTTTTCATTGTTTCGGAGGCAGCGTTCAGGAGGCATTGGAAGTTATTAATATGGGGTTTTACCTCGGAATCGGCGGAATCGTCACATTTAAAAATACAAATTTACGAAACGTTCTTAAACATATTGATCCTAAACACATTGTGTTAGAAACAGATGCGCCATATTTGGCACCTCATCCTTTTCGTGGTAAAAGGAATGAGCCGGCTTATCTCAAATTAGTTTTGGAGACTTTGGCTGAAATATATCAGCTCCCAATACTTGATTTGGATGAGTTAATTAGTGAAAATGCCCGGAAATTGTATGGTATTTAACTTGAGCTTATTCTCAAGCCTACTGAAAATGAACTGAAATGCGTTTTTTTTAAGCAGATATTTGCATCGGTTGATAAATTAGTCTAAGATATTTTTTAAGATGAAAATATTTTTATAATTTGCAGCCTCAAAAATATCGAACAAAAGGTTCATTGAATTTTATTGATTTTGGAGAATAGGAGAGGTGCAAGAGTGGTTTAATTGGCACGCCTGGAAAGCGTGTGTACCCCAAAAGGGTACCGAGGGTTCGAATCCCTCTCTCTCCGCAGTTTAATTTAGGATTTTATTAATATTTGAAAATAATTAACATTAAATGTTGTTTTAACCATGAAAAAGTTATTAGCATTACTTACAGTAGCAGCAATGCTCACATTTGGAGTTACAAACTCAATTTACGCACAAGATGATGCCGTAGATAATGAAGAAAACGCAACTGAACAAGTTGAAGATTCAGTAGCAGATATTCAAAAAGCAGAGCCTGTAGAGGCAACTGCTGACGATGAAGATGCTACAAATCAAGAAGAAGAAAAAGTGCCAATGCACCAACAATTGAAAATTAAATTCATTGAAGGTGGACCGGCTTTTATGGGATTCGTCCTTGTCGCCTTGATTTTGGGTCTCGCAATTGCTTTCGAGCGTATTATTTATCTGAATCTCGCAGGAACAAATACTGAAAAACTGCTGAGAAATGTTGAAGATGCACTTGCAGAAGGTGGTGTCGAAGCCGCTAAAGACGTGTGTCGTAACACCAGAGGTCCGGTAGCAAGTATTTTCTATCAAGGACTTGACCGTTATGAAGCAGGTATTGATGTGGTTGAGAAATCTGTTGTATCGTATGGTTCTGTTCAAATGAGCTTGCTCGAACGTAACCTTACATGGATTGCACTCTTTATCGCAATTGCACCTATGCTTGGATTTATGGGTACGGTAATTGGTATGATTGGCGCGTTTGACGCAATTGAAGCTGCCGGTGATATTAACCCGTCTCTCGTAGCAGGTGGTATTAAAGTCGCCTTGATTACAACCGTTTCCGGTTTGATCGTTGCGGTTATCCTGCAAGTATTTTATAATTATATTGTATCAAAAATTGATAGCATTGTTACCCAGATGGAAGATTCATCTATCTCTTTGATTGATATTTTAACTGAATACAAGAACAAAAACGCATAAGAATTATGTTAAATAAAATTGTTAAATACGTATATTGGGCTCTGATTTTAGCCTCAGTCGTACTGGCAGGAATATTCTTCCTGAAACAGGCTCCTGAGCTACAAGCTCAATTGGATGCCGCTTCAAAACTTTCATCAGAATTGAAAGTTGCTGAAGTCGAAAGCATCGCAAACAACTGGGGCGGCACTGTCCTTAATTGGGGTGTAATACTCTTCATCGTGGTCGGAGCAATCACAGTATTGTATGGAATCTATCGATTCGTCATGTCCATGATTGAATCAAAACAAGGAATGATTCGCAATCTAGTTTCTGTAGCAGTAGTTGCAGTTGTTATCCTCGGTGGGTTTATACTTGCAAGTAATGTTATCCCGGCAATGAATGTCGATAAACTCGATTTTGAAGTCACAGCAAAAATGTCCAAAAATATTGGGTCTGTGCTTTATATGACATATCTATTCCTCGGACTTGCTATCGTGGGAGTAGTATATATGGAAGTGTCAAAACTTTGGAAATAATAAATATTCAGGAGAATTCGGAGAAATCCGGATTCCCTGAATTGTTAAAATCTTGAATTATGCCAAGACGAGAAACACCTGAAATAAATGGAGGTTCAATGGCGGATATCGCCTTCCTGCTGCTTATCTTCTTCCTGGTAACAACAACCATGGATGTCGATACAGGAATATCCAGAAAACTCCCAGCAATGCCGGAGGTTGACATTGAAGAACCTGAAGTTAAAATCAAGAAACGAAATCTCTTCATTGTGTTGATTAATAGAAACGACCAGCTGCTTGTTCAGGGAGATTTATTGAATATTCGAGACCTGAAAGATAAGGCCAAAGAGTTCATCCTCAATGAAAATAATTCGAAAGACCTCCCGGTTAAAGAACCAACTTATATTCCGGAGTTAGGGCGAACCTACCCAGTTTCAAAAGGAGTGATTTCTTTGCAAAATGACAGGGGAACATCCTATGGTAAGTATATTCAAGTACAAAATGAACTGGTTGCTGCTTTTAACGAAGTTCGTGAAGATGCTGCATTTAATGAATATGGAAAATCTTTTGATGATTTATCTGAAAAGGAGGAAGACGCAATAAAGAAAATGCATCCACTGAGATTATCTGAAGCAGAACCTAAAAATATAGGAGATTAAGTTATGGCTTTTGAACGTAAACGGAAAAAAGGCTCACCCGGTATTTCTACCGCATCATTGCCGGATATTGTATTTATGTTGCTTTTCTTTTTCATGGTAGCAACGGTAATGAGAGAGGTCGAACTCAAAGTAGAAGTTAATGCCGGCGATCTGCCTGAAGCAACCGAGATTAAAAAACTCGAGAAAAAATCACTCGTTAGCTATATCTACGTTGGAAAACCAAAACCTGCATTTAGAACAATGTATGGTTCTGAGCCACGTATTCAGCTGAATTCTGCCTTTGCTGATGTCAACGATATCAGAGAATATATTATTGCTGAACGCGAATTGCGTGATGAAGCTGAAATCCCCTTTATGACAACTTCATTGAAAGTACATGAAGGTACCAAAATGGGTATTATTACTGATATCAAACAAGAATTGAGAAAAGCTTCTGCATTGAAAATTAATTACTCAGCGCAAGAACGAACCTCTGAATTGTAAATAGTTTATTACCAAAATACTGAGGGGGCACTGCCCCCTTTTTTTATTTGACTAGATTCATAAAACTGTGTTTTCAATTAATTGCATATTTTTTGTTAAATTTACACAAAATTTAGACAACCATTTTTGCGGAATCCCGTCAAGTAAGTGAAATATGATAGAAACGATTATGAAAAAATTATTTTTTGGACTAGCTTTTTTAATTGCAGCAAGCACTGCATTTGCTCAGAACACAGTAATTCCTAACGAAGGACTTTCTGTGCGCTATTCACCCGAACAAATTCAGGAGTGGGTAGAGAATTATCCTCAAAAAATTGAAATTCTGAATTTCGAATTGCAAAACGGATTTGAAATTATTGAAATGACTGATGGGAAAATTCAGGATTTACATCCTTTGTATTTAATGAATTATAAAACAAAGTCACAGGGGGAAATTGTCGAAGCGATTGAAGACGGAAATTTCAATTTGTTTAATTACCAATATGACAGAAAACAAAAAACTGATACTTACTATCGTATCGGAAATACAAATCAGGTTTTGAAAATTATTTCCAGTCAAAAGCTTGTTAAACGTTTTAATAAAAGCCGAAATTATGAAAAATAAAAGCCTAATATTATCTTTAATACTGCTGTTTTTTGTGTGGTTTAGTGCTGAGGCACAAACCTATTTAATCAGTGATGGCGGAACCATTAATACTTGTTCCGGAACCATTTATGATTCAGGTGGAGCCTCTGGCGCATATGAAAATTATGAGGATTACACGATTACTATTTGTTCAGATTCCGGTAGCCCAATTGAATTGGATTTCACAACATTCAATACAGAATCTAGTTATGACGAGTTAACTATTCATGATGGACCCATTACTGCAAATCCTGTACTTATTATTGCAGATGGGAACGATTTACAAGGGCAAACTATTGTTTCTTCAGGAAATTGCTTAACCTTAGTTTTTAGTTCTGATGGGTCAGTTACAAATCCCGGTTTTGCTGCAGATATTTCTTGCGCTATGGCATGTCAAAATTATGATGTGGATATTATAAATACGGATCCTGCCATTTCAAATCCCGATTCGGTGTGGATTGATATCTGTCAAGGCACAGAAGTAACATTTACTGCAGAAGGAACTTACCCGAACAGTGGCACTGACTATCTACAGAACGATGGAAATGTTGAATTCTTTTGGAATATTACCAATGGAGATATTAATGAAACTATTTCTGGTGTTGGAATGACAGAATTGACTTACGACTTTGTTGATGGAGGTGGGTATTTTATTACCCTTACTACCGAGGATCTTAATGGTTGTGACAATCAAAATTTTGAACAAATGCGTGTACGGGTTTCTATGACACCTAGCTTTTTGGGGACAAATTTAGCTCCGTTAGTTGTGTGCCCAGGAGATGAGGTTGATCTCAACGGAGAAGGTTTTGTCACACCGATTACTTGGAATATTCCTATCCCTACTGAGGTTGCCGGCACGACATATTTGCCTGATGGCAGTGGTGCTGAATATACCACCAGTATTAATCATACGGTATTTAACCCGGGGCAAACCCTTGACAATGGGGATGATTTGCTTGCAATCTGTATGAATCTTGAGCATTCCTTTATGGGTGACCTTGACATTTGGATTGAATGCCCAAGTGGTGAGACTGTTACCTTGTTTGAACAGGCTTGTAGTAGTGGTTGGTTTGGAGAAGCAACTGATGGAGATAGTGGTCCTAATCCCGGAGTGGGTTACGATTATTGTTGGACGATGGGAGCATCATCTATGATGGAGGATGACTGTCCTAGTGGTGGGTCAGCTTTACCTTCTGATGATTATCTCCCTGTGGACGATTTTTCCGGACTTGAGGGCTGTGATCTTAATGGAGATTGGACAATTCATGTGCTTGATAATATTGGTATAGACAATGGTTATATTTTTTCATGGCAGCTAATTTTTAACCCTAGTATTATTCCTGATGACCTTTGGACATTTACGAATGATTACGATGATGCAAATAGTTACTGGACAGGTGAAAATATTGATACCGATGTGAATGGAAATGCGGTTGCAAATCCAACAACTGAAGGGTCACTGAATTATGTTTTCAATGCGGTTGATGATTTTGGTTGTGCTTATGATACAACATTAACAGTAACTGTATTGCCCGCTGATGACGCAACATGTTGCAGCCACCCAACTGCTAACGTTGGTCCGGATGATGCAGTTTGTGCAGATACTTATACCCTGTCAACCGATTTGACTTTACCTGTAAATACCGTACTATGGACGCAAGTCAGTGGTCTCGGAACTGCAGATTTTGGAGGACAGGAAAACTCTACGAACCCAACAGTAACGGTTGATACTTACGGAGTTTATGAATTTCAGGTCAGTGAGGAAAATCTTTCGCCTTCATGTTGCGACTCTGCCGTGATTGAAATTACTTTTTATGAAACACCAACACCAACTTTCTCCACTACATTCATTGCTTGTTACGGAGATGAAACAACGATAACTTATGAAGGAAATGCCAGTCCGACAGCGAATTATAACTGGGATTTTGATGGTGGTACCCCGGTTGGTACCGGACAAGGTCCTATTGATGTAACATGGGCAGACGCAGGTTTGCATACAGTTTCATTAACTGTTGACCAAAATGGCTGTGTTTCTGATGATACTACAGTAAATGTTTTAACTCCCGAAGAACTTACACATACATTAACCACAGAAGATGATCCTTGCTTTAATTCTTGTGGCGGATGGGCTGAAGTAGATGTGCAAGGTGGTACATTACCATATACTTACTCATGGGGAGCAAATAATTTAAATGAAGATTTATGTGCCGGTGATTATGGAATTACGGTAACTGATAATAATGGTTGTGAAACTTCCGAAAACTTTACAATTAATGAGCCACCGGAGTTGGTAATTAACTCAACTTCTACTGAAGATTTAACTTGTTTTAACTCAGATGATGGAGAAATCATTGTCAATGCAAGTGGTGGAACCGGAACTTTAGTTTATGCTTGGTCTGATGGTGGGAGTGGCGCAACACGCCTTAACATGCCTGCAGGGAATTTTGGACTAACTATTACCGATCAAAATGATTGTTCTGTTCAGGAATTCTTTACTTTGACTCAACCAAATGAATTACTTGCTACTATTTCGCCCGATCAGGCACATTGTGAAGGACAGGTGACAACAATCAATAGCACTGCAATTGGAGGAACAGAGCCTTACACCTATTATTGGGATAGCGGAAATGGGTTTATGCCGGATGCAAATGTCTTGACAGTTTCACCCGATACGACAACAACTTATGTTTTGTATGTTGAGGATGATAATGGTTGTGAGTCGCCGACAGTTAGCTCTACTTTAACAATCAGTCCGCAAATGTATATGACGCTTACAACTCAGGATAACCGATGTTTTGAATCCTGTGATGGTGAGGCTCAATTACATATTGATGGTGGAATTCCGCCATTCAATTACTCATGGGCATCAGATGGTTCTGTAAATCAAAATCTTTGTGCCGGATTAT
Source organism: Bacteroidales bacterium (assembly GCA_027858835.1). GTDB lineage: Bacteria > Bacteroidota > Bacteroidia > Bacteroidales > ML635J-15 > JAQIBY01. Next base: position 7,230 of record JAQIBY010000082.1, read on the forward strand.
ATGCTGTTACCGTAACCGATATTCTTGGTTGTAATGTTGATACCGTATTTTATATTGATCAACCAACTCAAATGTTTGGTAATGTTTACATACGTGATGCATCATGTTACGGATATGATGATGGACGCGCTATTCTTGAAGTAGTAGGTGGTGTTCCCGGATATACTTACTTGTGGCCAAATGGCTTACAAAATGATACCGTGAATCTGCCTGCCGGAACGCATGAAGTAACCGTTACTGATGCTCACAACTGTCGTTTGAATGTTGATGCAGTGATTAATGAACCCGATCAACTGAGAGCACAGCTTGTTGGTGGAAACCGTTGGATTTGTAAAACGAATACCACACAACTTAATGTTCAAGCAATTGGTGGAACTCCATATTATGATTTCTATTGGTCTGGTACTAATGGTACAGATTATGTTGTGCGAAATCCTGAGGTTTTTCCTGATACAACTACGACTTACACGGTGACTGTCGTTGATTCTCACGGATGTTCCAGTAATTCGCCAAATATTAGAGTGAATGTATATCCTGATTTGGAAATTGAACATGTAAGCACTAGCTACGATTCAATTTGTCCCGGCGATCCGGCGATTGTTGAAGTGGATGTGAGTGGTGGAAATGGAGGACCTTATAGCCTGACATTACAGGATGGACAGGTCGTGCCGGCTCCTTTTACAGTTTATCCGTCAGAGACAACAAATTATTTTATCACTTTGGATGATGCCTGTGGAAGTCCCTCAGTGCAGGATTCAATTGAAATCATCGTGATGCCTAAGCCGGGGAACTCATTTACTTCTGATAAAGTTGAAGGATGCCCTCCATTGAATGTGAAATTTAATGAGGTCACGGAAGACGAAGGACAGACTTATTTATGGAGCTTTGGAGACAATGGATTTGCATACGTGAAAAACCCTAGACATATCTATCAGCAAGGAGGACAGTTTCCTGTAACACTGACAGCAACCTCTGCCTTTGGTTGTAAAAACACACGAACCATTGAAAATATGATTCATATATTCCCAAAACCGCTGGCTGATTTTTATACCGATAATAACTACGTAAGCGTGCTTGATCCTGAAGTACAATTCTTTAATCTTTCTGAAGGTGCCGATAGTACATATTGGTTCTTTGGAGATGGGGATTCTTCTAACTTTGAAAATCCAAGCCATAGCTTTACAGAGATTGGTGAATACGAAATCCAGCTTATCATTGAATCTAATGAAGGATGTTTTGATACAATAAGCAAAATCATAAATGTTCGTGATGAGTTTACATTTTATGCCCCGACAGGATTTACTCCGAATGGAGATGGTGATAATGATTTCTTTATGGTATATGGAAATGGAATTGATAAAAATGAATTCAACTTAACGATTTACGATCGCTGGGGTGAATTGGTTTTTAAATCTGAAGTTTACGATACCGACAGACCAATGGAGTCTGCTTGGGATGGAACTTATAACGGAAATCGCGCAAAAGGTGATCGATTGCTGCATAACGGTATCTATTACTGGTACGTCAAGTTTAAAGACTATACCGGAATATGGCACGAAAAAGAAGGAACTATAACACTCATTAGATAACTAACCAGGCCGATATAAAAAAGCTGTCCGCTACTGTCCGACAGCTTTTTTTATTTATAATTATACCTTTTCCAAAGTTTTAAACTTTGGAAAAGGTATAATTATAAGAATCTTATTGAAATAATAGCGCAACCTCTTTCTTCAAAGCCTCAATTGCCTCATGCGTTGGAGCTTTATCTTTTTCTATTAATCGATCAAAGATTTCTCGTGAAAGCTCCATAGCATTGGTTTCCGGTTTCACTTTATCAGCCGCATTATTAATAAGCTGAATTGTCAACTCTTTTGCAGTCCGCACTTTTTCCCATGATGCTGACGATAAATACAATTGTTGCGACAAATTATGCTCATATTCTGCTCGAATAAGTTCTAAAAGCTCTTTGTGCAACTGACCCGCATTCATTTTTGGCGTTTGTAAGCGCACAATAATACTGTTTGGCGTGATGCGTTCCAAAAAGATAATAACCCGCTCATATGCCTGAAATCGCAATGGTGTAACGATTTTACGGTTATTTACCGCCAGCTCCATGCGCTTTAAATCATGCTCTTTCTTTGTATGGCGATTCATCATGTAAATTGCTGTGAACATGACAATTAATGATGGGATACTTGCTAATAAAACTTGTCCGGTCATAATATTCAAATTAGGATGTTGTATAATATGCTTTAGTTTATTCTAAAACGTTAAATTTACATAAAAATTTAGACTCTGATATGATAGATTACAAAATTTCAAAACGATTAGAGGCATTATCTGTAAGTGCCACACTTGCAATGACTCAGAAGAGCCGTGATTTAAGCGCTCAGGGACATGATGTGATTAATTTGAGTATTGGTGAGCCCGATTTTGACACCCCTGATTTTATAAAAGAGGCTGCAATCAAAGCAATAAATGAAAACTGGACGCATTACCCGCCAGTTCCCGGATATCCGGAATTAAGAAAAGCGATTTCTGATAAATTTGCACGTGAAAATAATTTGGATATCGCACCCGAACAAATTGTGGTTTCAACCGGTGCAAAACAATCCCTGATTAATGTTTTACTTTCCGTGGTTGATCCCGATGATGAAGTATTAATTCCGGCTCCATATTGGGTGAGTTATGTTGAGATGGTGAAGGTTGCAGAAGGGAAATCGGTTGTAATTCCATGTGGGATTGAATCGGATTTTAAATTGACACCAAAACAGTTAGCCGATGCAATTACTCCAAAAACCCGTGCTATTATTTATTCCTCGCCATCCAATCCAACAGGAAGTTTATATACAAAAGATGAGTTGGAAGCATTGGCGAATGTGTTGGCAAAACACAAAGACATTATAATTTTGTCTGATGAAATTTATGAACACATTAATTTCCGCGGAAAACATGAAAGCATTGCTCAATTTCCACAGGTAAAAGACCAAACGGTTATAATTAATGGCGTTTCTAAAGGATATGCCATGACAGGTTGGCGTATCGGATATATTGGCGCTCCGTTATGGATTGCTAAAGCCTGTACAAAATTGCAAGGTCAATTTACTTCCGGTGCCTGCTCTATTGCGCAAAAAGCTGCTGAAGCCGCATTGAACGGTGGGGTAGAGGCATCTCAAAAAATGACAGCGGTGTTTAAAACACGCCGTGATTTATTCCTTAAGGGGATACGCGAAATTCCGGGAATGAAAGTTAACGAGCCGGGTGGCGCATTTTATGTTTTCCCTGAGGTGACTACATATCTTGGAAAATCATTCGAAGGAAAACCCATTGAAACATCCGGCGATCTCGCAATGTTTTTGCTTGAAAAAGCCCATGTTGCTACAGTCGGCGGCGATGCGTTTGGTGCTCCGGAATGTTTGCGCTTTTCATACGCAACATCTGAACAGAATCTTGAAGAAGCATTAAAACGCGTGAAAAAAGCGCTGAGTTTACTGCAATAGTTTTAGAATTTGATATTATAACACCGTTTTTTGGAGATAATCCGGAAAACGGTTATTTTTTATCCCTTATTTGTGTTATTCATAGCAAATTTTTTGTAAATTTGGATAAAATCCAAAGGACTAACATTATGAAGCGATTGGTTTATACCTGTTTAATTACATTCATCAGTATTGCTGCTTTTGCACAAATTGATATTACATTTAATTACACTGAAGCATTACCCAACGATAATATTAAAGTGGTGCTGGAAGTGGAATCCCTGAACGAAGTTTGGGTCGGGACCTATCTCGGAATTGCCCGTTTCGATGGAAATACCTGGACACAGGAAACAAATCTTGGCGGTGCTGCTGATTTGAATGCTTACGACATGATTGAAGCGGCTGACGGAACGGTTTGGGTCGCACTTGGCGGAGGCGGGGTCTCAAAATATGAAGCCGGAGCATGGACAAATTACACCACTGCCGATGGCTTGGGCTCGAATTCAATATGGGCAATTGCTGAAGATATTGACGGAAACATCTGGGCAGGTTCTACCGATGCCGGAGTCTTTGTTTTTGATGGAATTTCATGGAACACTTTTAATGTTGATGATGGACTCGTTGGAAACTCTGTTGTCGAAATACTCGTTACAAAACTCGGGAAAGTATGGCTGGGAACTGCTAACGGCGTTAGTGTTTGGGATGGTAGTTCAATTACAAACCTCACCATTAATGAAGGGATGCCATCCAACCTTGTTCGCGATTTATATCAGGACGTTAACGGAAATGTCTGTGTCGGAACAAGTAACGGAATTGGAATGTATAATGGTGCCGATTGGACATATTTAACCACAGATGATGGCTTGCAAACCAACAATATCCTGCAAATTACACAAATGCAAAATGGTGATTTCCTTTTTGCAACTAATATCGGGCTAATTCATTATGATGGAACCATTTTTAATTTGTTAGATTATGATAACGGAATCGCCTCTGATATTGTGCGGGGTGTTTTCGTGCATTCTGATGGAAATATTTGGTTGAGCACTCCATTTCACGGGCTTTCCATTGTGGACACTGAAAACTCTTTCAATAATATAAGAACAAACCTCAATCTTGTCAACGATGAAATTAATGTGCTGAATACTGTAGGAAACACACTTTGGGTTGGGACAAATGAAGGCGCAAATTCCTTTGACGGTCAAATCTGGAGAACTTTTAATACGCAGGATGGACTTGTCGGAGATACTGTGGTAGATATTGCAGTTAAAGGAACAACAAGCTATTTCGCATGCCGTGGAGGATTGTCAATTTATGATGACCAAAGCTATGATGAATATACCACTGAGGAAGGTTTGCTTTCTGATACCATTAATGCAGTAGAGGTTTTGATAGATGGAACCATTTATCTAGGTACTTATGAAGGCCTTATGGAAATACAAACCGATGCCAGTATGACAAATTATATTGTCCTTGACGGTTTGGCAAATGATACGGTTTATGATTTAATTACTGATGCATCCGGGGATTTGTGGATAGGAACAAAAGACGGATTAAGCCATTTTTCAGGTGGTACTTTTACAAATTATGATGAAACCGATCTTGGAGGAAATGATATCCGGGCACTTTATCTTGACGAGAATGATGATTTATGGGCCGCTACTGAAAATTCAATCGCAAAATATGCTGCAGGGGCGTGGGCTTTTTATAATTATCCGACAGGAAATCAGCCTGTTGTGAAAATTCAGGAATATGATGGAAATATTTACTTTCTAACGCAAGATGCCGGAACAATCTGGACTTTTAATACCACAACAACTACTTTTGTTGAAACTACAATTACTAACAAGCATGATTTTGCGATTCTGACAAAATCCTATTTGTATTATGGTGCAAACGCTGGTGTTGAGGGTCAATATCTTTGTGGCGAAGATAGAAATACGATTAACATAACAAATGTTTCTTGTCCCGAAATATCAAATGGACAAATTGAAATTGTTGAAAATATTGATAATCCTCCGTATTTTTATTCGATAGATAATGCAGCAAGTTTTGATCCCAGCAATACCTTTACAGGCCTACAGGCAGGACAATATCATATCAAAGTGCTTAATGGATTGGGTCAGTTTACTCAAGATACTACCGTGTTTATTCGTTATGATGATTTTGTGGATGCAGTTATTGATCTGGAACAAATTGATTGTTATGGCGAAAATAACGGAATGATTCAGGTGTTTTCCGGAGAAGCCGGTTATAATATTGCTTGGGCAGACAGTCCGGTAACGGATGAACTCCGTGAAAATCTCACACCAAATTCATATACTGTCACTGTGTCAAATGCATCCTGTGCCGTAGAACGCCATAACCAAATTGTGGAGCCGGAACAAATCAGCTTATCAGCAATCACTGTTGATGTCGATTGTTTTGGTGATAACACCGGTAGCATTGATGTCACGGTAACGGGAGGAACACCACCCTACGAATTTTTGTGGGCTGATGCTGAGGAAACAGAAGATCGAATTGAGTTGGTTGCAGGAGATTATACGGTGACATTAACTGATGCAAATGGTTGCTCTGCTGAAATTACCGAAACAATTTCTCAACCTGCAGCAGCACTCGCCGCTTCTGAAACCATTCAGGAAGTGCAGTGTGCTGGAGATGAAACCGGCGAGATTTTACTCGATATTTCCGGCGGAACAATTCCTTATGACATTATATGGAATGATGATGTGACTGATGAAGATCGTCTGAATATCCCAGATGGAGATTATGACGTAACAATTACCGATGATAATGGATGCTCAATCACAGAATCATATACAGTGGCTGCTCCAAATGCGCTCGAATTTACATTGGTAACTTACGATGATGTATTATGTGACGGAGCGGAAAATGGGAGCATTAATGTCACAACACAAGGCGGAACCGGAATACATAGTTATGAATGGACAATGGTCGGTGAAGCCGGAATTTTTAGTACGGATCAAAATATTGAAAGCCTTGCAGCCGGAGAATATACGCTTGTTGTGACTGACGAAAATACATGTCAGATTGACTCAACAGTGAGCATTGAAGAGCCGACAGCATTAAGCTTGAATTTCGATTTGACACCGATTACTTGCCAAGGTTATGATGATGCCATTATTGAGGCACTTCCGAGCGGAGGAACTGCACCTTATATTTCGTATTACTGGTCTTATGCAGATAATCCGACAATTATTGGTGTGAATGCTGAATTGCCCGATTGTCAGTCGGGATGGTATCATGTTACGGTTGCCGATGCACATTATTGTGAAATTATTGATTCCATTGAAGTCATTAATCCTCCCGAGCATACAATTGAGCTTGTCGTCACCGATATGCCTTGTCATGGAAGTGAAACCGGACAAATTGAAGTTGTTGTCGATGGCGGATCAACAACTGATTTAACTTATACATGGTCAAATGCTGCTGGAAATGTGGCGATTGCAACCGGCTTGGAAGCTAATGAATATACGGTAACTATCACCGATGCAACAAATTGTGAGTTGGTTGAAACCGCAGAAGTCAATGAACCGACTCTTGGTGAGCTTGGTGCCTTTGATGAAAGTGGACTTGCCTGGCTTTGTGGTGGCGCTAATACGACACTCGATGCCGGTTCTGGTTATGTGTCTTACCTATGGTCAACCGGAAGCAATGAGCAAAGTATTGAGGTTGATACAGAAGATACTTATACCGTTTTTGTTGTGGATACTGATGATTGCGAATATGGAGATACCGTTGAGGTTCAATTGTCATATCCAAACAATAGTGAGGAAATTTGTTTTGCAACAGTGGATGAAAATAATTACATCAATTTGTTGTGGAATAAAACCCCGAATGTTGGAACAGCAAGTTATAATATCTATCGTAAAAATCCTGCAACCGATGATTATGATTTAATTGAAAATCAATCGTATAGCTTGCCCGGACTTTTTGTTGATGATAATACCAATGCTGCTGAAATGGATCAGGATTATAAAATCTCTGTTGTGGATACATGTGGAAATGAATCTGTATTGAGTGAGATGCATTCAAACATCAGCTTGTATGTTAATTCAGACGTGAATGGGGGTTGCACTTTGAATTGGGACTCCTATGAAGGATATTTTGTGGTGTATTATTTTATTTTGCGTGGAACCACTCAGGACAATATGCAAGTGGTTGATTCTGTCCTTTATACCGATTTTGACTTTGCTCAAATGAATCCCGATCCTCAAGGCGTATATTATCAAATTATGGTGAAGCGCCCTGATTTTTGTACTCCGGGCGATGGTACCGAATACGGATTTGCTTACTCGAATATTGTGTATTGTGATAATTTAACAGGCATGGCGCAAATGGCTTATGGCGGAATTGATGTGTATCCAAATCCTTTTGACAATGCAATTTCTGTAGATTTAATGCTGAAAATTCAAAGTGATATTCATTTGAAATTGTATAACAGCATGGGGCAGCTAATCGTGGATACGGTTTATAGCGACATGCCGGCAGGAGACCACCAGTTGAGTTTGCAAAACTTAAATGTTGTTCCCGGGCTTTATAACTTGCAATTGCATTTTGGAGACCAAGTGTGGCAACAACAAATTGTGAAATATTAACCCCCAAAAACCGCTGTTTACCGCAGCGGTTTTTTGATATTACCAAACGTTTTACGCAGAAACAATAAACCCCACACCAACAAAATGCACTCCAGTTCACACAAGTTGCGTTTATAGCCAATAA
>JAQIBY010000122.1 GCA_027858835.1 Bacteroidales bacterium
TTATCTCCTTTCATCTATTGTATAGCTTTCACGGCACACAGATTGCATTTGGTTCATTAGCACTTTCTTAACCGCCCCGAACATTGCGCTTTTGCAATGTGATTAAATGCATCTTATCGGAAGCAGGGGGTGGGATATGTAATACAATTTCGTATAATTGATTAGGCAAGCGACGTCGCCGACTTACCACAAAACTACAACAACACAAAAAAATCGGCGATGTGCATAGCGAACGCTTGCCGACAATTATGCGATAGCTTTGGTGGAGTTAGGTCAGACTTACTGATTCAGATAATATCTGTTTAAAATAAAGAAGTACTTAGCTAATACCGAATTGTATTTTTACAATAAGGTATATCAAATTAGTTATTTGAAGCTGGGCGGAGAAGCTTAATACAATCAAAGTTGACGTTGGGTAAAAGTTAATTCTGCAAGCAAAGCGTATAGTTCCTCTTCATACAGGAACTTCAATTTTTCATAAAGTTCACTATCTGTTTTGCCTTCAACTTCAAGTTTAAGTAACAGCTTTTCACTATGTTTCAAGACATCCTCATCTAATTTATAAACGAGTTTTTTTACAGTGATTTTTATCCATTAACTTTTACTGCTAATGCAAACTTGACACAATCATAATAGCTATCAAGGAGGTGAATTAGAGTTTAGTGCGCTGTATCACTTTGATTACTTATTACTGGTTCAAGAATAAACATAATCTCACCATCAGAATAATTTTTTCGTTTAACAATGAAATTTTGTTCGCTGTAATAACGATAAGCAAAATAACCCTTATATAGTATTTCATTTTTCTTAGAATAATTTAAAAAAACATTATTCTTAGTTCTATACCACTCTACTTCATGAATAATAGTTTTCTCTTTCAGGTAGATTGATCGTGCATACCAATCTACTTGAAAAAGACCAAAATATTTGACTGGTTTTCTATCATAACTTACTCCCATGATTTCACCAACAATATCAGTCTGATATAAAGCTTCAGATGTAAAAACATATAATTCATCCCAATCAAAACCTAATATCTTTCTTGTATCAACAGGATAAGTACCCAAATTGTCTTTATAATAATTTTCTTCAATATATTCACGCAATTTTTCATGAGTATTTTCACGATCAAAACAACCGATAGTAATTAGAGCAAAAGCCAGTATAAAAATAATCGATATGTTTTTCATCTTCTTAAGCCATCCGCTTTTAAACGACTGGCTTCTCTAATACCAGCTTTGTATTGAGCACCTGTCAGCTTTGTTCTTTCTAAAACAATATTATCACCTTTTTGAGAAGCTGTCCAATATCCATTTTCATGAAATTCCTTTAATACACTTTTAGCAATATCAACATTACTAGCACTTTTATTATTATTTCCTATATCAATACCGATTTGATTATTAAGTAAATCTGCTACTGTATCAGCATCACCTAGCCTAGTACCCCTAAAAACTCTTTGATTTGTATCTCTTCTATCTATATAATTTTCATGAGCATTACCCATTCGATTTGCATGTTTATCACCAAATTTTTTAGTTATCATTGCTTGCCACATAACATGTCTAAATGCATTACCATAATCTCCCTCCTGACCAGTTGGCATATCAGCTGTTCTACATATATTTATTTGGAAATTACTAACATTGTTAGAAATTGAGTTTTGCATTCCAACAGTGCCAGTTTTATATGCATTATAAGGATGTTGAATGGCATACCCAGTTGTTTTTGCATCCTGTCCATTTGCAAGATTTTCCATCGCATATGCTGCAATACGCAAGTACACATAATCAATTAACAAAGCAGTTTCTATAATAAAATTTCCATCCGCATCAACATACTTAACAGGATTCATCCCGCCATACTGATACGCATCAAGATTGATCGGATTAAATACCCCACCCATACCTGGAAGCTTGCTTGGATCGTTGCCAAGATAAGCCCCGCTAATCAGCGGTGGATCAACAGAGATCCATCTCGACAACTTCGCGTCGTAGTAACGGGCTCCATAGTATGTTAATTTAGTTTCAGGATCGTATTCTTTGCCGGTATACTTGTACGGCATGTCGTGATTCTCTACTGAGGAGCGTTCATTGACCC
>JAQIBY010000134.1 GCA_027858835.1 Bacteroidales bacterium
TGTGTTTTTAAAAACTTTCAGCCGGACAATGGCAAAGCTGCTTAATCCGAGCACTGCAAGTAAGGCTATGATTTGATGTGCGGTCATATCGTACAAAATCTGTCGGAAAGGTAAAGGAATTTTTTTGAAGAAAAAACTCAAAAAAATCCTGCCATTTTGTGCATTGGGCTCGAATATCATTAATACTCATCAACCTGCCCTTGTTTTGTTATAAAATTCGTTTGTAAAACAGAACACAATCATAAGCGTTTTTTCGATTGCAGAAAACAGCATAAAAAGAGAAAATTGCATCCAATTGCTGATTTATATTACTTTTGTGAAAAATACGATTTCATGTTAATTGTAATTACTACAGGAATCTTTGCTTATTTATTAGGGGCTTTTAATGCCGCACTTTGGTTTGGGAAATGGTTTCATAAAATTGATATCCGCCAGCATGGAAGTAAAAATGCCGGTGCGACAAATTTATTGCGGGTTGTCGGTTGGAAAACTGCGCTTCCGGCTTTCCTTATTGATGCTGCGAAAAGCTTTTTCGCTGTTAAATTAGCGGTTTTTCAAAACATTTGGGAGGTGCAGTCAGAAGCATTTATAATCTGGCAAATTGCACTTGGAATTATTGCCGTATTGGGACACATTTTTCCAATTTATTCTGGCTTTAAAGGTGGAAAAGGCGTGGCAAGTTTGCTCGGAATGGTAATCGCATTGCACCCCTTAGCTGCTTTATCTGCATTTGGCGTTTTTGTTATTAGCTTAGTACTGACAAAAATTGTCTCAATAAGCTCCATGCTTGCCGGAATTAGTTTTCCGATTATTCTTATTGTCCTTTTTCAGGAAAATCGAACTAGTTTATTGTTGTTTTCCATTTTTGCAGCTATACTTCTCTTAATAAGCCACAAAAAAAACATTAAAAGATTGTTAAATGGGGAGGAAAAGCGAATCACATTCAAATCATGAGCGTTAAAAAGTTGTATGTTTGTCTGCCGTATGGACATATCAAAAATTGAAAATCAATCTTAAAAAGCATATGAAATCGAATGTTACATTATTTATTGCAGGGCTCATTGTAAGCACAGTGATGATTTCCTGTAATCCAAAAGAAAAACCTATGGAAGATAAAGCACTTTTGTTGGAAGATATTGATACAAGTGTTCGTCCGCAAGACGATTTTTATCAGTATGCAACCGGTGGGTGGCAAAAAAATCATCCGCTACCGCAAGAAGAAAGCCGTTTTGGCTCCTTTGATTTATTGGCAAAAACAACCAGCCAAAAAGTGAAAGAACTGATTGTTGAACTTGCTGATACTGATCATCAGGAAGGAAGCCTCGAATGGAAAATCGGAAATTTTTATTCCGTCGGCATGGATTCTGCTACCATCGAAACCCTCGGAATGAAGCCAATCCTCCCCGAAATTGAAAAAATTAATGACATTACAACAAAAGAGGATGTCATAAAACAATTTGCTTACAACAATAAGAATGGTGTGAGCAGCATGTTTTATTTCTTTGGCTCTGCAGATGCAGATAATAGCGACATGCAAATTGCACATATCCACCAAGGCGGTCTCGGACTCCCCGACAGAGATTATTATACTGCCGATGATGCTCGTAGCAAGGAAATCCGTGAAGAATATGTTCGTTTTCTGGCAAATATGTTTGCGCTCATGGGTGCTGATAATGAAACTGCTGAAGCAAATGCAAAACGAATTATGGAAATTGAAACCCGTTTGGCTGAGAAATCCATGACTCGTTTGGAACAAAGAAATCCGCATGCAACAAATAATAAAATGAGTATTGCTGATTTAAATGATTTAAGTGGAAGTTTTGATTTTGATTTATATCTCAATAAAATCGGAATAGAAGATATTGATACAATTAATGTGCGTCAGCCCGAGTTTTTCAAATTTCTTGGTGAAATGATGGATGATGTTTCTGTCGATGACTGGAAAACTTATCTCCGTTGGAAACTTATCAACTCAAGTGCAAGCATGTTAACTTCTGATTTTGATAATCTTCAATTTGAATTTTATGGAAAATTTCTGCGTGGTCAGGAAAAGCAAAAGCCGCGTTGGAGACGTATGGTTAGTGCCACAAATGGTGCGCTGGGCGAAGCGGTTGGACAAAAATTTGTTGAAAAACACTTTCCGCCCGAAGCCAAAGAGCGTATGGTAACTCTCGTTGAGAATTTACGTACATCATTTTCTGAGCACATTGAGCAATCAACTTGGATGAGCGCAGAAACACAAGAAAAAGCACAGGGCAAACTCGCCGGAATGGTTGTGAAAATCGGATATCCTGATAAGTGGAGAGATTATTCAGCACTTGAAATTACCGATTCTCATGTTCAAAATATGCTCAATTCAAATCGTTTTGATTTTGATTATATGTTGAACAAAATTGGTAAACCTGTGGATAAAGAGGAATGGCACATGAATCCTCAAACCGTTAATGCGTATTATTCTCCCGTAACCAACGAAATTTGTTTCCCTGCAGGGATATTGCAACCACCTTTCTTTTATATGGGTGCTGATGATGCCGTGAATTATGGTGCGATTGGCGTGGTTATTGGTCACGAAATGACACATGGTTTTGATGATCAGGGTCGCAATTTTGATAAAGATGGAAACTTGAAAACATGGTGGACTGACGAAGATACTGAGAAATTTGATGAACAATCACAAATTATTGTGGACAGATACAATAAAATTTTCGTATTAGATACTGTGCATGCTGATGGTGAATTATCCCTCGGGGAAAATATTGCCGATTTTGGTGGATTAACTATTTCCTACAATGCCTTTAAAAATTCATTGGAAGGCAAAGAAGAACCTGCGGAAATTAATGGCTTTACTGCCGACCAGCGTTTTTTCCTCGCATATGCGAAAGTATGGGCACAAAACATTACCGATCAGGAAATTCTGAGACGCACCAAAGAAGATGTACATTCCCTAGGT
>JAQIBY010000154.1 GCA_027858835.1 Bacteroidales bacterium
CAGTAATTATGTATAGTGCATAGCACCCTGCGAGATGCAACGACACCATACACGGAACGTGAAGATGAAGTATAAACGTAAAACCTAAGAATATGGATTTAGGGAAATATAAACCAAACTGGGAGTTTCTTCTTTATAAAACACCCAATGGCGATGTAAAAGTAGATGTTCTTTTGCAAAATGAAACCATTTGGATGCCACAGAAGAAAATAGCGGAGCTATTTGATGTTCAAGTTCCAGCAGTTTCAAAGCATCTAAAAAATATTTTTGAGAGTGAAGAATTGGACGAAAAAGTGGTTGTTTCCAAAATGGAAATAACCACTCAACACGGTGCTATTAAAGAGAAAACGCAAAACCTACAAACAAATTTTTATAATCTTGATGCCATTATAGCAATAGGCTACCGTGTTAACTCAAAAAGAGCCACACAATTCAGAATATGGGCAACTGCTGTGCTAAAAGAGTTCATAATTAAAGGTTATACTATGGATGTGGAACGATTAAAAAATCCACAACCACTTTTCGGAAAAGATTATTTTAAAGAACAGCTTGAAAAAATAAGGGATATTCGCAGTAGCGAAAGGCGTTTGTACCAACAAATCACAGATATTTATGCCGAATGCAGTATTGATTATGATTATGAATCAGAAACTACGCAAGAATTCTTTGCCACGGTTCAGAATAAACTTCATTGGGCTATTACAAAACAAACAGCCGCAGAGATAATTGTTTCAAGAGCCAACCACAATAAAGATAAAATGGGTTTAACATCCTGGAAAAATTCACCCAATGGGAAAATTAGAAAATCGGATGTTTCTATCGCGAAAAATTACCTTACAGAAGACGAACTTAAACCCCTAAACCGTATCGTATCAATGTATCTCGATTATGCAGAAGATCAGGCCGAACAGGGCATTGTTATGACAATGAAAGATTGGGCAGAAAAATTAAATGCCTTTTTACAGTTTAATCAAAAAGAGATACTTCAAAATGCCGGGAAGGTAACGGTAGCAATAGCCAAAACATTTGCTGAAAAAGAATACGACAGATATAAACCCATTCAAGACAGTTTGTCTGAAAGTGATTTTGATAAAATGATGAACACACAAATACAGGGTACAAATGATAAAAAAATGAAAACCTGAGGGAATAACGAAATATTAAAGCTGAATACGATTGCTTTGCCCTGTTCTCAGAAGTGCCTGGCAGAAATAGTATTAAAAAGCTATGATTGGGCAAAAGAACAAAGAAAAAAATGGAAATTGTATTGTTTGCGGAAATCCTTCAAAGTCAAGCGAACCAAGCTCCCCCAAACCACCCCTTTTTCCCAATTTTATTCATGAACTAGAATTGATTAACTTTGTATATTGTATTGCATTAAAACAAAGTGAAGATGAAAAAATCAAATCCATATTTTCCGAATTTGATAATGATAGGCGGTAGCTCCAAAAACAGCGGGAAAACCACTTTAATCCGAAAACTTATTGAGCATTTTGCTGATTTGAAAATTATTGCTGTGAAAGCCGTGTTGTACGATGATGAAGGCGATTTTCAAAGGCATTATCCTGAATATAAAGACAAAGATTTCTTTGCCATTCGTGAGCGCAAAGCAGTCGATAAAGATTCGGGACGTTTTTTAAGCTCCGGAGCCGATCAAGCATGGTTTCTTGCTGCACATACTACCGGTGAGGAGAAACTTTTAACGCATCTTCAAACAATATGCGAAACTGGACAAGCGGTGATTTTGGAATCAAATATTCTGCGAAAATTCATCCAACCAAAATATTATGTGATGATTGTTAATCCCGAAAAACCCATTAAGGATTCAGCGCAACAATTCATGCATCTTGCCGATCCGATTTTGCGTTCAGAAAATGAGAAAAATGGCTTTCCCGAATTGCTAAGTTGGGATAATAATGAATGGAAAAATTTATCAAATGATTAGTTTACAAGCAGCATATAAGCATTGTCTTGCTGCAATGAAACCCATGAGTGCAGAAAAAATCCGCTTTGATTCATCTCTCGGTCGGGTTTTGGCTCAGGATATCCGTGCAAAACGAGATATGCCGCCTTTTAATAAAGCAGCCGTTGATGGGTATGCCTGTATTGCTCCCGTGGCCGGACAAAAACTTTCTGTGATCGGGCAAATTGCTGCCGGTTCACACAAACATTTTGATATTGAAGCAGGAGAGGCAGTTTCAATTATGACCGGTGCTCCAGTTCCAAAAGATGCGGATTGGGTGGTGATGAAAGAAGATATTGAGCAAATCTCCGAGAAGGAAATTGTGATTAATCGACCCGGCAGAAAATCCAATATTGCAATTCAGGGTGAAGATTACAAAAATGAGGAAAAACTCCTCCCTGCAGGGGCAATTATACGTCCCCAACATATTGGATTGATGGCTGCCGAGGGATATGTGGAAATTCAGGTTTCAAAACTGCCGAGGGTGCAGATTGTAACCACCGGTTCTGAATTGGTTGAGCCTGACAAAACTCCCAAAGCGTCTCAAATTCGGAATTCAAATGCATGGCAGCTCAAAGCGCAATTGCAGGCAATCGGTATTCAGGCAGATTATTCAGGGATTGTTGCAGATGACAAAGCGAGTTTGAAAAAGGTAATGCAATCTTGTAGCAATTATGATTTGTCCATTTTTACGGGTGGTGTTTCCATGGGAGATTTTGATTTTGTACCGAAATTAATTCAGGATGCCGCTTATGAAATTATTTTTCATAAAATTTCTGTAAAACCCGGAAAACCGACTTTATTAGCTAAAAAAGGAAATTCCGTTATTTTGGGGCTCCCCGGGAATCCTATTTCCGGATTTATTCAATTTATTTTACTCGGAAAACCCATGATTTATGCGGCTTGCGGCACTAAAATTCCGGATGAAAATTTACGCTTGCCGGCAGGGGAACGCATTGCCTCAAAAAAATCGGATCGTGACAGTTGGATTCCCGTAAAGTTCATCAAAAATGAATTGTTTCCGGTGAAATACAATGGCTCGGGGCATCTGGCCGCATTATCAGAAACCGATGGCTTTGCATGTGTTCCGGCAGAAAAAATCAGTATTGAAAAAGGAGAATATTTGCATGCAAGATCAATATAATCGAAATATCAATTATTTACGAATTTCTGTGACCGATAGATGCAATTTACGTTGTGTCTATTGCATGCCCCCAGAAGGGATTCCGGCATTTAAGCACGAGGAGATTTTGGCTTACGAGGAAATGCGAGACATTACTGCTTATCTTGCAAAAAATGGCCTTAATAAAGTCCGCTTAACCGGTGGTGAGCCATTGGTTCGGCGTGATATTGATAAATTGGTTGAAATGTTGTCCGACATTCCGGGAATTACCGATTTAAGCATGACAACTAACGGAATTTTATTGGAAAAATATGCTGAAAAACTCAAAGCGGCAGGCATGCATCGTGTTAACATCAGCTTGGACAGCTTAAATCCAGAACGCTATCGAAAAATTACCCGCGGCGGCGATGTAAATCAGGTGATTCGGGGAATAAAAGCAGCACAAAATGCGGGGCTTAATCCCATAAAAATCAATATGGTCAGAAATCAGTTTACTGTGGCCGAAGATGAAGTAGAATTGCAAGCATTTTGTCAGAAAAACGGGCTGGAATTGCGTTTTATTCAGGAAATGAATCTCGAAACCGGTGTGTTTACTTATGTTGAGGGTGGTGAAGGCGGAAATTGTGAGATTTGCAATCGCTTGCGTTTAACGGCAAACGGATTGTTGAAACCCTGTTTGTTCAGTGATTTGGCATTTGATGTCAGAAAACTTGGCATTGAAAAGGCTTTGGAAATGAGTTTGAAACAAAAACCCAAGGCAGGTAGTAAAAGTAGTGTAGGACATTTTAATCAAATCGGAGGATAAGATGACAGATTTTTCACATACCAATTCAAAAGGAGAGGTGCACATGGTTTCCGTTACCGATAAATCGGATGTTATGCGCAAAGCTGTTGCAGAAGGCTTTATTCGTTTAAATGCAGATTGCATGAAAGCCATTTCGGAAAACAAGCTAAAAAAAGGCGATGTCCATGCTTTAAGTCGGATTTCCGGCATTAACGGAGCAAAGAAAACAGCTGAACTTATCATGTTGGCACATAATATTCCTGTGCATGGCGTGGAAATAGAGGTAATTCCCGAATCGGAGGGAATTTGGGTGAGATGTACTGCCCAAAGTCACGGGAAAACAGGCGTGGAAATGGAAGCACTTACCGGAGTTTCTGTCGCTTTGCTGAATATTTACGACATGTGTAAAAGTCTTGATAAACAAATGGAAATCGGCACCATTCATCTCATTAAAAAAACTAAAAAAGCCCAATAATATGCAAAATCAAAATCTAAATGTATTGGCTGTTTCGTCGGCCAAAACTCGCGGCAGAAAATTCGAACAGGCTGAAATTCAATTGCAACCCGGTGGAGTTGTGGATGATGTGCATTTCGGATCAAAGCATAGACAAGTATCGCTATTGGGCGCAAACCGAATTGAAGAGCTTGAAAATCTTACCGGAGCAAGTGATTTTGAATACGGAGCTTTTGCAGAAAATATTCTCTGTTCATATCTGGATGATTTACAAGTTCAGCCGCTCGATATATTTCGTATTGGCGATGTCGTTTTGGAGGTAACTTCCATCGGAAAACCCATGCATAAAACAGTAACTCTGGTCGGACATTATGTGACTCCGCATTTTGGCGTGTTTTGTCGCGTTTTGAAAGCGGGAGTGGTGCGAGCAGGTGACACGATAGAGTGGGTGCCGAAAATTTTCCGTGCAAAAATTATTACGCTTAGCGATAGGGCAAGTTCGGGTGAATATAAAGATCAAAGCGGGCCGCTCATTGTGGAGCAATTAGAAAACTTTTTTGAAAATCAAAAACTGCGGTTTTCAGCCGATTCCCGTATTATTCCCGATGATTCCGACCAACTGAAACAACTTATTTTAGACTCCGGTGCAGACATTATTATTACAAGTGGTGGAACCGGCATATCCAATCGTGATATCACTCCTGACGTAGTGCGCCCCATGCTCGACATGGAAATTCCTGGTATCATGGAATATATTCGGGTAAAAACCTCTGAAAGCAATCCCAACGCCATGTTAAGTCGTTCTTTGGCGGGTGTTCGTGCGCAATCCTTGGTTTATTGTCTTCCCGGCAGCCCGAAAGCCGTCGGTGAATACATGTTTTACATTTTAAAAAGTCTGAAACATGCCATTTGGATGCTCAACGATTTAGACGGGCATTAAATTTTGTTATTAATTTGATTTGGGCAACTCGCCGCCACCCACAAGCTTGGCCTGGCGAACGGTCTGCAACCTATAGCTTGCTATGCAGGTTTTTCTGTTCATAGCTTGCTCGCATGAGTTTCCTTCGGTCACTATGCATCAACCGTTCACAGGAAAAAACCCGCAATGCAAGGCTGCCGGTTTCCGCCCTGTTGCAACATCCTGCGATATGTTCTTCCTGTTCATTTTCCTTGTTCTGTGATTTTGTGAACTGACTGTCTTGCAGGTGGATGAGCTGGGTTAGTAATTTACAGTTTTTTATTCAACATATTGAAAAAAAGTGTAAATTGCTAAAAATCTTAAAACCATGTATTATGAAAACTACACTTATTACTTTACTCGTGTCAGCTTTTACACTGGCAGGATATGCCCAAAATTTGCCAAATGGTGGATTTGAAACTTGGGAAAACTTATTACTTTATGAGGATTTAGTAGATTGGAAAATTGAAAATAGTGGTGGACTTGCAGAAAACTCCGGAGCAATTAAATCTACTGATGCCTATTCCGGCAATTTTTCCATTGAATTAAAACCTGTATTGGTTGATGAGGATTCCATTTTTTCCTTTTTTTATCTCGGGAGAATTGGGGATGAGGGACCAGGCGGAGGAATGATTTACACCGATGCTTTTAATCAAGTGAAAGGATATTACAAGGCTGATATGGCAGTTGATGATTCAGCAACCATTTATATCGTTAAATATTATGGAGATACTCCATCAGAAACAATTACAAAATTAGGCGGAGTACAAAGTAATTGGACTGAGTTTACGGTTGATGTTACGGGCGGTACTGCTGATTCTGTGTTTATTGGTTTTATTTCTTCAGATATTATGTTTGAGGATAACATGAATTTTGATTCATGGATACGTTTTGATCATATTTTTCTTGAAAACACTTCGGGAACAACTCCTTCTGCTTTGCCAAATTACGATTTGGAAAACTGGATGGATGTTGAGTATTTGAATCCTGAAGGATGGCACACAACAAACGGTCAAATCGCTTTACAAAGTTTTGATGCTGTGCAGCAAATCGAAGATGCGTATTCAGGAAACTATGCAATACATCTTGAAACGATAAGTGTTGGAGAGGGTTATAATATTCCCGGGTATTTGTCGATTGGTGAATTGTTTTTTAATGATGATAATCCTGTAGGATCTGTGCCTTATACGTATCAGCCTACATCAATGCAAGGTTACTATAAATACATACCTGTGGGAGACTCAATTGGCTTAGTTTCCATTGAAATGATTGCAGGTGGAGAAACCATTGGTGGAAATGCGCATCAGTTCGAACCGCAAGCCGATTGGACTTATTTTGATGTTCCGTTAAGTTATAGTGCTGTTCCCGAAGAGCTTCGTTTGATTTTCACTTCAGGGGAAACTGTCGGTTCTGTATTGATGTTGGATGATTTGAGTTTCGATTTTTCATCAGATATCAAGGAAAATAAGCATGCAATTTGTCAAATCTATCCAAATCCGGCGACAAATACTTTATATATTCAATCTGCTTACGAAGGAGATTTGAATGTTAAAGTATTGGATATACAGTCTCGGCTTATGAAATCAGTACAACTATCCGGAAACGGACAAATAAAATTGGATATTTCAGATTTGAGTCCGGGTGTATATTTGCTGACATCAGACACATCAGATTTTCCGACTCAAAAGCTTATTGTTAAATAAGGTAAAGCTAATTTGTTTAGAATTATCCCACACCTGACAGGTCGCCATTATTAACATCGGATGGCTTGCCAACAAGCAGTATGTTAATTATTGCTGATCTGTCAGGTGGGGAAAACAAACGATAAATCTATCGTTCAATTAAAACTTTTCCACCATATACCGCATTGTTTTTGTCAGTTACACGGTAATAATATAAACCGAGAGCATAATTTTCAATTGATAGTTTAATGGTTGATTGATTCACATTCGGTAAAATTTGGATAATTCGTCCGCTTGCATCGTAAAGCTCAATGCGTTGAATTCTTTCCGCTGAACTGAAGTTTATATAATTGCTTGCCGGATTTGGAAAAATGGAAATTTGATCGCTTTCCAAAATGTCATCAGAAGTAAATACAACAGCCATGTCTCCAATTGTATTGAATACTTCATTGGTGATGATTGGCAAATTATAATCAAAATAAATGTCGGCTTGATTTGTGATTTCCGTATGAATTTGATTCCCCGGGTTTTGTTGCATTCTGAATTTTACATACCCATGACTTTCAGCTTCATTCGCGCTGCTGTCGGGTAAGTTAATATTATCAAAAGTCCAGCGAATGATGTTTTCACTTGGAAAATCAATGCTGTAAGAGTGGCTGGCACTTAATTGTTGAAAGCTTCCGATGTTTAGATAATTGGAAATGTTGTCAGTAATAATTACTCGTTGAGCCGGTGCAGTACCGGTATTTTGAAAACGGATTTTATATTCCAATATTTGGGTAGAATCTATATAATGTGCGGTTGTCAGACCTTGCGGGATAACCGATTTATCATTGGGGTCGTAGGAGTTTAGCACTTCCCTGCAATCAATTTCTACGAAATCATCCAAATCATCCTGTGGATAATTTAAAACAAATCCGCTGGAATTATTTGGGGAGCCACAACCCTCAATGACTGCATTTGGATGACTGTTTCCGGGATGTCCGGGGTGTTGGTCTGCTTCTAACCTCAGCGTAGTTCCGCTTGCTGTGTAGCAAAGCTCCATGCTTTCACCGCCATCAATTTGAAAATTTCCGGTTTCAACCAAAACATCATCTTCAAATACTCGATATTCGGATGTGCCGGTCATATTGCCATCTCCGAGATCACCGGTATTTGTAATGTAAAAGCAGATGTCTGTGTCGTCTATACATTCTCCTTCAACTGCGATGCTTGAATGATCCCATGCAGGATCCACTTCATTACAACTGGAATCCGGATACACATGTGCTTCCACACAGGCTGTTGTTCCCATTAACTCAGTATCGCAGGAGTATTGAGCTTGAAAAGTAAAGGTGCCACTTTCCATAATATTTACATCCCCAATATCAAAGCGCAATAATTGCCCGTTTTGTTCAATTAGATTTCCACCGCTGAGATAAGTCAGGTTTTCATCCAATAAAACTGTTGTTTCTGCATTTTCAGCAAGCAAACTGCCGGTGTTTTCGTAATGAACCTGAATGTCAGTTGTCTGACAAATCACAGGGTTAATCATATTAATATCAATTTCCATATTTGGACAATAGCTTGTGGCAATGTTAGCAAAATTCATATCGCTTATTGTATCACCATTTTCTGTAATAATGTGATGTGTTGGCGGGTTATCAGGATGCAGTTGTGTCCAGTTATCATAAAGCCCGATTTGTTGTATGTCAAACTCTCCTGCTGGCAACCACATTCGGTAATATCCGGTGTCATTTGTAATACTGTAAATTGGCCCAGGTAAGGCACTTAATAAAATGTTAGACATGGGGAATTCGTCTTCATCAAATACTGTGTTTTCATTCATGTCAGCAAAAATATTTCCTTCAACTAGATTATATTCTTCAGAATAATTTAAGAACACAATAGACCATGAAAATAAATAGCCATCGTCTGAACCCCAGTTGTCGGAAATTACTAGTTCCCAGGTGCCATTTAATGGGCAACCGATTAGGTTTGCAAAAGACTCTGTAGGCGCATATGTTCCTGCTGGTAAGGTTGACACGCTAGTAGCAGCTTCTGTTAATGTGGGTAGTGAAGGATTATAACTCCAACAATAATCGTAACCAACGCCGGCAACAGAATTAGAATCTGCATAACCATTATCAATCGGTTCGCCGAGAAATGTGCCTGAACCTCCTTGTGCCTGTAAGGTGGTATATTGTCCATTCGGGCAATGCAGCTCAATGACTAAATCACCAAGAAAGCTATGTTCCAAATTTGCACATAAACTCACAATGTCTGTCAATGCAATAATGGTTTGGTTCGCGTTGTAACCGCTTACTTCTATGGGCGCATAGTATGATACTCCATTGCCATCAGGCAGAGGAACTGTATCATTAAATTCATGTAATGCTTTTGTGTTTTGCGCAAAACCACATAGCGGGGTAAGGCTGAGGATAATTATCAGATGTTTTAATTTCATAAGGCTTGCTTTTTCTAGTTGGTTTTTATCTATTACACATTGATTAAACGTAATATGTTATCAAAACGTTGCCTTTTGATGTAGTTTTTTTTTAATAATGCCGATTTGACTGTCATTCATCATCCCAAGCTGCAGGTGGTGAAAACTAAATACGTCTATTATCGAATTTGGAAATCACTAAAATTATTTAAACCTTTGAAGTTCTATGCACTGGATTGATTTGAGCATATTTATAGTTTACATGATTGTCATGCTGGGGATTGGCGTGTACTTTCTGAAACGGAATAAATCTACCGATGATTATTATGTCGGTGGGCGCAAAATGGGTGCCGGACATATCGGATTATCTGTGGTTGCTACAGATGTTGGAGGTGGATTTAGTATCGGTCTGGGAGGCTTGGGTTTTGCAATCGGAATTTCAGGATCGTGGATGCTTTTTACCGGTTTGTTGGGGGCGTGGCTTTCAGGAGTGTTTCTCGTTCCGCTTGCCTATCGACTTGGGTTGAAATATCGCTTTCATACTTTTCCGCAAATGCTTAACTTTTTTTATGATAAGCGTGTTGCAATGATTGCTGGTATTATTTCAGGTATCGGATACATCGGGTTTTCAAGTTCTCAAATCCTTGCAGGGGCAAAACTTGCATCTGCAACATTTATCGATTTAAATTTTAATCATGCTTTAATTCTTATGGGTGTAATCGCTGTGATTTACACTGTTATGGGTGGATTAAAAGCGGTGATTATTACTGATACCGTACAGTGGATTATTCTTATTGCCGGGTTAATTTTTATTGGTATTCCCGTGTCCGGAGCAGCGGTCGGAGGTTGGGCAGAAATTAAAGCTGTCCTACCAAAGGAGTTTTTGCAATTTAATAATTTTGAATGGCAACGTGCTGTGAAATGGTTGGTTACAATTGTACCGATATGGTTTGTCGGGATGACCTTGTACCAGCGAATTTATGCCGCCAAAGATGCCAAAACAGCAAAAAGAGCATGGTTTGTTGCCGGAATTTTTGAATATCCTTTCATGGCTTTTATGGGCGTAATTCTCGGAATGTTTGCAAAGGTTGCTTTTGAAAATGGCATGTTTCAGGAGTGGGGATATGCGTTTGGTGCAGAGGTAGATGCAGAAATGGGCTTACCCGTCTTATTGAGAAATACCTTGCCTGTTGGTTTAATGGGATTGATGATGTCAGCCTATTTTTCTGCCATCATGTCAACTGCAGATTCTTGTTTAATGGCGGCATCGGGAAACCTGCTAACTGATATTGGATTGAAAATTTTTCCTCGCAAATTGTCCAACAAGCAGCTTTTGCGAGCATCTCAAATAGTAACGCTTTTTGTCGGGGCACTTGCCATCTTTATTGCCCTCAATTTAACTTCTGTCCTTGAACTCATGCTTTACTCGTATGCGTTTATGGTTTCCGGATTATTTATGCCGGTATTGGGAGCTCTGATCTTAAAAAAGCCAAAAGTTATTCCTGCAATTGTTTCAATGATTGGCGGGGGAAGTATGACAGTTCTTTTGAGTACATTTGATACACTTCCGTGGAAATTGGATGCCAATGTGTTCGGAATTTTATTTTCTGCATTTTGTTACTTTTCTTTGCATCTTATATTAGGCAAAATACACAAAAATGAATAAGCAGTTATTAGATCGTTTAATTTCTCTGCGTCAGGTGCTTCACAAATATCCTGAAGTTTCCGGACAGGAAGCGCAAACCGCAAAGCGGATAAAAAAATTCATTGCAGATTATCAACCCGATGAAATCATTGAAAATATCGGGACGTATGGTCTTGCCTTTATTTTTGATTCAAAAAATGAGGGGCCGGTAACTGTTTTTCGATCTGAGTTGGATGCTTTGCCGATAGAGGAAATCAATAATTTCACTTGGAAATCTGTTGTTCCAGAAACATCTCATAAATGCGGACATGACGGTCATATGGTGATGATTGCCGGACTTGCTGATTATTTGTATCACAATCCGCCTAAGCGAGGGAAAGTTATTTTAATGTATCAACCTGAAGAGGAGACAGGAACGGGAGCTTTAAAAATGTTGCAGGATGAGAAATTCACGCAATTAAATCCAGATTATGTCTTTGCATTACACAATTTGCCAAATGTTCCCTTGGGAGAAATCCGTTGTCGGGATGATGTGTTTGCAGCTGCTTCGGTTGGGATGATTATCCGCCTGAAAGGCAAAACATCTCATGCCGCTCAACCTGAAAAAGGAAAATCACCGGCTGGGGCAATGGCGGAAATTATTCAAATGCTGGAGGCGCTTGTTCGTGAAACGGAGCTTTCTGATTTTGCTTTAATCACTCCTGTTTTTGCCAGACTTGGAGAAAAAGCCTTCGGAACAACTCCAGGGTATGCGGAAGTCATGGCAACAATCAGGTCGTATCGAAATCCGGATTTGGACAAACTTAAAAAATCGGCCAGAAAGAAAGCCGAAATGATTGCCGAAACTTACGGGTTGTCTTTTGATTTTGAGTGGGTTGAGGAGTTTTCTGCCTCCATTAATCAAAAAGAAGCGGTGGAAATGATTAAGGTATCGGCAATTGAAAACGGATTAAATTATCATCACCTTACTACTCCTAACCGTTGGAGTGAAGATTTTGGATATTTTTTGGAAAAATATCCTGGCGCAATTTTTGGATTGGGTGCAGGTATGGATATGCCGGAGTTGCATAATCCTGATTACGATTTCCCGGAAGATCTTATCCCGCACGGTGTGCATATTTTTCAATCAATCATAAAACAAATCAATCAATAAGCGCTCATGTTTCAAACATCAATACTACATATTAACCGGCATGCTTTGGTAAATAACCTAGAGTTTATCAAAAAAACCATAGGGAACAAACCCCGAATGTCTTCAGTAATCAAGGGAAATGCTTACGGACATGGAATTGAAGTTTTTGTTCCTTTGGCGGAATCATGTGGCGTTGATCATTTTGCCGTTTTTAATGCCGATGAAGCGTTGAGAGCCCACAAATCCATAAAGCGGAATTCTGATATTATGATTATGGGAATGATTGATAATCTTGAATTGGAATGGGCGATTGAAAATCGAATTGAGTTTTTTGTTTTTGAATTTGACAGACTGTTTGCTGCCATTGAAAAAGCAAAAGAGATGGGCAAAAAAGCCCGGATTCATGTTGAATTGGAAACGGGAATGAACCGTA
The DNA here is from genome assembly GCA_027858835.1 of Bacteroidales bacterium. Lineage (GTDB taxonomy): Bacteria > Bacteroidota > Bacteroidia > Bacteroidales > ML635J-15 > JAQIBY01. The sequence goes on from JAQIBY010000154.1 coordinate 12,600, forward strand.
CCGGCTTTGATGAATCGGAAATGGAACAGTTGATTAATGTCTTGAAAGCTAATCGGAAGCATTTTGAATTTGTGGGTTTGGTAACGCACTTAGCCGGCGCCGAAAGCATCGCAAATTACACCAGAATTACAAGCCAAATTAAGCGCTACAAAGCATATTATAAACGTTTCAAACGGCATGGTTTAAAACCGAAATACAGGCATATAGCCAGCTCTGCGGCATCTGTAACTTATCCTGACACTCGGCTTGATATGGTGAGAATTGGAATTTTGCAATACGGATTTTGGCCCAGCCCTGAAACGTTTATCAATTATACGGTAAAAAACGAAACCAATATTGATCCCTTGCAACGCGTTTTGTCATGGAAATCAAGGGTGATGAGTACAAAATATGTGAATACCGGAGAATTTATCGGTTACGGAACCTCTTACATTGCAAAAAACAACATGAAAATTGCTTGTATCCCGGTTGGTTACGCACATGGATACAGTCGCTCACTTAGTCACCAGGGGCGTGTTTTAATTAACGGACAACGTGTGGATATTGTTGGTGTGGTGAATATGAATATGTTGATTGTCAAAATTTCTGATATTCCTGAAACAAAAAAAGGAGATGAGGTTGTATTAATAGGACATCAAAACGGTTCGGAAATTACAGTTGCTTCATTCAGTGACTTTTCAAATCAATTGAATTATGAAATGCTGACTCGCTTACCCAAAGAAATTCCGCGCATTGTGGAGTTTTAATTAATGCGAATCACAAAACTCGCTATCGCCCATTTGAGTCGCCTTTTCAGAACTAATCTACAATCACTCCATCCTTTATAATGAGCTTTCTGTCAGTAAGTTCGGCGTGTTTTTCGTTGTGTGTTACAATGACAAAACTTTGATTGAAATCTTTTCTGAGTTCCAGAAAAATATTGTAAAGTTCAATCGAGTTTTTAGAGTCTAAGTTTCCAGAGGGCTCATCAGCCAAAATAATTTCCGGATTGTTAATTAATGCACGTGCAATAGCGACACGCTGCTTTTCTCCTCCCGACAATTCGGCAGGTTTATGGTCTTTTCGTTGCGATAAACCCAATCGTTCAAGTAATTCCAGTGCTTTTTGTTCAACTGCTTTTTTATTTGTTTTACGGATGTATCCGGGAATACAAATATTTTCCAGCGCCGTAAATTCCGGCAATAAATGGTGAAATTGAAAAACAAAGCCAACCGCTTCATTTCGAAACTTTGCTAATGCTTTTGCGTTCAGGCTATTTGTTTCCACGTCATTGATAATAACTTTTCCACTATCGGCTTTTAATAAGGTGCCCATAATCTGTAAAAGCGTTGTCTTTCCTGCACCTGAGCTTCCCAAAATGGAAACCATCTCTCCTTTTTCAACATTTAAATTGATGCCTTTTAGTACTTCTAGCTTACCGTAGGACTTTCGTATGTTTTCAACAATTATCATAATAAGTCTTTGTCCAAAGTTAATAAATATCGTAGCTTAACAAGGTATTTTCCAAATAGCTTTATTAATTTCGTCATCCAAAATAATGCTAAATCAAGAAATTGCAAAATTATGGCTGAAAAGAAAAATATAAAAGTGAAAAGTACTGTTGAGCAAGTGAATGAATTGTACGGCAAGATGCCCCCGCAAGCAATTGACATTGAGGAGGTTCTATTGGGTGCGTTGATGCTCGAACGAGATGCCGTTTTGTTGGTAATCGATATTTTAACAGCCGATAGTTTTTACAAAGAAGAACATCAAAGCATTTTCACAGCAATTTTAGATTTAGCAAAAGAACAGCAACCGGTTGATATTTTAACGGTAACGAATAAATTACGCGCTGAAAAACAATTGGATGAAATTGGAGGCGCACATTATATTACCAGTTTAACCAGCAGGGTTGCAACTGCTGCACATGTTGAGTTTCATGCAAAAATTGTCCAACAAAAATTTATTCAACGCGAGTTAATCCGAGCTGCTTCCGACATTCAAAACAAGGCGTTCAACGAAGCGGAGGATGTCGATAATCTCTTGAATTTTGCTGAACATGAAATTTTTAAAATTGCTGAAGGCAGTTTGAAAAAGGAAAGCGTTCGTGTAAATTCACTGGTTGAAGGTGCCATGAAATTAATTGAGGAGGCCTCAGAACGTGAAGACGGATTGTCAGGTGTGCCAAGTGGATTTTCTGAATTGGATAGAATGACTTCAGGTTGGCAGCCTTCTGATTTGATGATTATCGCTGCGCGTCCTGCAATGGGAAAAACAGCTTTTGTGCTTTCCATGGCGAGAAATATGGCTGTTGATCATAAACAGGCAGTTGCGGTTTTTTCTTTAGAGATGTCTTCATTGCAATTAGTAACCCGTTTAATCTCGTCAGAAACGGAATTGTCCGGGACGAAACTCAGAAATGGAGATTTGCACGGCCATGAATGGGAGCAGCTTGAGTCCAAAGTACGTCCTTTAGAAGAAGCCCCTATTTATATTGATGATACCCCGGCAATATCCATTTTTGAGCTGCGTGCTAAAGCTAGGCGCTTGGTCCAGTCAAGTGATGTTAAAGTGATTATTATTGATTATTTGCAGCTAATGACAGCCGGTGTGGATAGCAAAGGAAGTCGTGAATTTGAAGTTTCCCTGATATCCAGAAGTTTGAAAGCCATTGCCAAAGAGCTGAATGTCCCGATTATTGCATTGTCTCAGTTGAATCGTTCTGTTGAAACCCGTGGCGGCGATAAACGCCCACAGCTATCTGACCTTAGGGAATCTGGTGCTATCGAGCAGGATGCTGATATGGTTATGTTCATTCACCGTGCTGAATATTACGGTGTACTGGAGGATGAAAATGGCTTGAGCATGCAGGGAAAGGCAGAAATTATTCTTGCGAAACACAGAAATGGAGCAACCGGAAATGTAATGCTTGATTTCCGTGCAGATTATGCGAAGTTTTTAGATCCGATTCCTGATTTAGATCCATCTGGAATGACAATGCCGTCAAAACTTAATGGGAGCGGTTCCGATTCTACCTTCCAAATGCCGACAAATGATGATTTCGGGGGAAACATGGCTGCTGAAGATGACGATAGTCCGTTTGGTTAAAAACAAAATCCCGAATTTCTCGTTTATACTTGTATGATGAAAAAACTCTATATTTTAATAATGGCAATCACATTCGGTTTGACAACACAACTGAATGCAGCTTACTTGTTATTGCCGATGAATAATTCACAAACCAACCATTTAAAAGCTTACGGGATTACTTACTGGACATTGCAAAATGGAATAGAATCCTGGTGGTTATTAAATTACGAAGGCGGAAGTTTTTTAATTCCGTTTCATGCTGAAATTGAGACAGAATGTGTCGTAAGGGGCGTTACTTATCAAGTCATTGCTGAAGGACAAAAACAGCAAATATTTTCAGAAATTGCTCAAAATGATGTCAATATGGAGAGCATTAAGTTGGAAAAAGCCCCGAAAATTGCAGTTTATTCTCCACCGGGGAAAATGCCTTGGGATGATGCCGTGACGCTTGCTTTAACCTATGCTGAAATTCCTTATGATTTAATTTATGATATGGAAATTGTTGAGGGAAAGCTGAATGATTATGATTGGGTGCATTTGCATCATGAAGATTTTACAGGACAATACGGAAAATTTTATGGAGCATATCGACACATGCAATGGTATAAAGATCAACAGCGTGATGCAGAAGCACAAGCATCAGCACTCGGATTTGAAAAAGTGAGCCGCTTAAAGTTATTTGTCGTAAAAACCATTAAATCGTATGTTTCTCGCGGCGGATTTTTGTTCGCCATGTGTTCAGCCGCTGATAGTTTTGATATTGCACTGGCAGCAGAAAATACAGATATCTGCGAAAGCATGTTTGACGGTGATCCGTCGGATCCTGATGCGCAAAGCAAATTAGATTATTCTCAAACGCTTGCATTCCGCGATTTCACATTGATTATGAATCCTTTTGAGTATGAATATTCAGACATTGATGCGACACAAAGTCGAAAAGTTTCCGAAAAAGAGGATTATTTCACCTTGTTTGAATTTTCCGCTAAATGGGATCCTGTGCCGACTATGCTTTGCCAGAATCATACTTACATGGTGAAAGGATTTATGGGACAAACAACAGCCTATAATTCTGATTTAGTTAAACCGGCTGTCTTAATTATGGGAGAAAATAAAGCGGCAGGTGAGGCTCGGTATTTACATGGCGAATTTGGAAAAGGAACTTGGACATTTCTTGGAGGGCATGACCCGGAAGATTATCGCCATTTTGTAGGAGATGAAGAAACGGATCTGGATTTGCATCCAAATTCAGCAGGATATCGTTTAATTTTAAATAATGTTTTATTCCCCGCAGCAAAAAAGAAGAAACTGAAAACTTAATGTAATGTTTTTTAATAATATTTTTTCCAATGTTCTAACTTTGGGAAAAGTCAGAACAAAGATTCCTTATTACAAGTTTTAAATCCGACTATAAAATATGTATGAGTTTTTTCAGTGAAGAAACTTCATGCGTTGGTACAAAATCTAAGTCCAATTCGTTTAAATCCATCCTCTTATGGTTGATCCAAATTGAATCCATATCGGCTTCTGCCGCTCCTTTAATGTCAACCATCAAATCATCGCCAATAACAATGGAGTTTTTAGGATCGGCTCCGCTTACTTTTAATGCATGCTCAAAGAATTTGGGATGCGGTTTTAAATATCCGATTTCATCTGAAATAAAAATATGATCGAAAAAATCAATAATCCCACAATTTTTAAGTTTTTGATACTGTACTTCTTTAAATCCGTTTGTAATGAGATTTAATCGATACTGTTTTTTCAAAAAGGTTAGACTTAATAAGGTGTGTGGAAATAACTTTCGTTTTGTTGGTGATATTTCGAGATAGTCTTTCGATAAATTTTTCGCAAGCTTTTCATCATTAACGTCAATATCCTTTAAACTTAAATCAAAGCGTTTCCAGCTCAATTCTCCTTTTGTGATTTGCCCTGAGCGGTATAGCATCCAGAGTTCATCGTTGTATTCACGATATGTTGAAAAAAACAAATCAAAACTTCCAAAATGTTGATTGAGTTGGTATTTATGATATAATTCCATGAAGGTTTCACGAGAGTTTCTTTCAAAATCCCATAATGTCCGATCTAAATCAAAAAACAGGTCAGTATAGGAATGATTTTTAAAGCTATGTGTTTTCATAAAATATGGCATTGTTAGTTACTTCATTACAAAGTTGTATTTTTATTTTTAGAAATCATAGTTTTAAGCAATCTTTTTTTTGAATTATTATAATGAAATTCTCTATATTTATATAATATGGTTCTACTGCAAATTTAGTGGGTAATGGCAAGTAATGATTAATATTGAGCGAAGTATAAGCATTCTAATACTGTCAGGGCTAAAGCCCATTTTTATCTTTCAGATTCTTACCA
>JAQIBY010000174.1 GCA_027858835.1 Bacteroidales bacterium
AAATATATAATAGCCTTTATTTTCAATTACGTGATATTAATAATGAATTAGATGTCGAAAATAAAATTAAAAATTTAAAGAGTGATATTGGTGATTATTTTTCAGAAAAAACGTTAACCTATTACGCTATAAAACAGATTTATCCTAATAATAAAACTCAGGCAACTGATGAATATCTTAACAAAAGGTTTGGTGTTGATGGTGTTCCAGATTATTACTTAAGACAGGGCAAAAATATATTGCTTTTTGAATCAAAGGATTTTTTAATTAACGCAGATGAACAGATGTCATACGATTATGATGTTTACAAAAAAGTATTTTATGAAAGACTTTGTCGCAAATCATCTGGTAAGAAATCAGCAATTTTGCAATTAATTGACAATATAAAAGAAATACTTAACAATGATTTTGAATTTGAGCGGTATAAAAATGTTAGAGAAATTAATATTTTTCCAATATTAGTTACTCATGATTCACAGTATGAAGTTCCTGGTTTTAACCATTTATTGAATAACTGGTTTTTAAAGGAACTTGAAAATATGAGGCAAGAAGGTTATTTTGTTGGTAAAACATCAAGATTAATTGTAATTGATATAGATACATTACTGCTTTATCAAGGGATGCTCAAAGAACTTAAATTGCATAAAGTCATAATTGACTATTTAAAAACATTTGATAAAAAGATGCCGCATTTTGTTAGTAATACGCATTCTTTTTTAGAGCAGAAAAAACAAAATCAATATATACCTTTTTCATATTTCTTGAAGGATTATGTGTCAAGAAATTCATCTTTTAAACCACCTGCTATATTATATGAAATAGGTGATGTATTAATAGATAGCTGATTATATCCTAATACTAACCCTGCGGATTAAAAAACGGACTGAAGTCTTAGTAATTAAGGCAATTGAAATGTTTTAATTTGATTGGGAATAATATCAACTCTTTACACGTTTTTTTCATCATGGTACTTTATTAGCTTAGAGATATTATTTTTGAATGCTTCTAATGTTTTTGTTTCTTCATTATTTATTATTGTTTCCGGTACTTTCCCTAGGGAATTATTAATAGAATAAAATTTCGGATAATAAGATGATAACAATATCTCTAGCTTTTTATGCAAATTTGATTTATATCCTTTCACTAATTCTTCACTATCAATCAATTCATAAGTTTTGTTTATTGCATCAATGCGTTCATTAAGTAGTGCAAGATGGGGTACAATATTTAAAATGCATTGACAATTGTTATTTTCTGTATTTTTACTGAAAACTTTTTCAACTTGTGCAACTGCACGTGCCGATTCAGTTTTGCCATACTTGTAAGTATCAAGCTTTTCCGTTGTTTTTACAATGATTTCTGAAATATTTGCTTGAATACTTTGCTCTATTTGTATTTCTTTTAACATTTGGTTTGCTTTTAACTGTTGCCTGAAAGACAAATAAACAAGTGCGGCTGCTAGTATTCCAACAAAAGGAGCTGTAATACCTCCAATCGCATCGCCAAATTCATTATTCCATAACCCCCCGCTACTAAAATTCAAATAAATAAAAATTATATAAGCAATAATAATTGCGATACCTACTATTAATACAATGTTTCCGGTTTGCGTTGCTTTTTTTAAATCTCGATCTTTATATAATTCCTTTTTACATATTAATCGTTTAAACTTTTGAATAAATTGTTGCATATATATCATGTGTTATTGCTTTATAACTCTTTGCTTGCATCATTACTTGTTGTAAAGGTTCAGTCATGTATTCATTATAACCCTGTTTTTGTAGTTTTTTATAAAAATCATCATAATATATTGACAATTCTTTTAATTTGGATAAATACCCGTTAAAAATAATGTAATATTGTTTTTTAAGGTTTATTCTTTGTTCTGCACTTAATTTCTCACTTTTAATTAAATCATAAGTTTGAATTAATGCGCTATATATTTCTCGTAAATTAATAATTCCATCATAAACTAAATTGTAATAATCAACCTTACCGTTGTATATGGTTCTAACTGGTCCCGTTTTTAATTTCATTAGTAGTGTTTTTAGTCCTATAGTGCCGTTTTGATTTAAGAAATTAAATTCATGTATTGTTTTATATACGTTTGGAAACATATTTGAAATATAATTATGATTATTGCTTCTAATTTCATTGAGCATCTGTTCATCCATTCTTATTTTTTGTTCATTTTGGGCATTTCTAAGTTCTCTATTGGCATAATATTGCTGGAGAAATGATAAATATACTAAAATAGAGGCAAGTAAACCGACCAAGGGTGCTGTCATGCTTGCCAGTGTTTCACCAATGATATTAACTTCTTTTCCCCAGCTCAAATACAATGAAAACCCGATGACAATAAAAATAAGGAAAGTGCCAATTATCATTATCCACATTCCTGTTTTTTGTGAGTTCTTTAATTTTTTTTGTGTTGGATTTTTATCGGTGCTTTTCATCATCTAGGTTTTAAAAAGATAACTCCAAAATTAATGAAATAGTACATAAATTAAAATGTTCGTCTTAATATCACTAAATCATATAGATAGGATATATAATTCAGCTTTTTAAGCTCTTGTTAGGATGTCCTTCTTTTAATCGTACCATACTGGAATTGAAACAGAGGAGATAGACCGCAATGCGTACAGCCAAATGCTTAAAAGTCTGATTCCAAAAGAATAAGGATTGAAACCAGTACTCTTGACCAGAGATATAAGGTTCTATATAAATCAAAAAGTGAAGAGGAAAGGGAATTTTATTTGAAACTTTCAATTCAGGAAAAGTATAGTGTAAGCGTGTTGGCGCGGCAGATTGATAGTGGTAATTATGAGAGGGTAATTGCTGAACCTAAAAAACTCTCAGCGCTGCCAAGAGAAATGATAATTAATATGAAGAGGGTTATAATACAACAAAACGTATGGTACATTTTGTTGTATTGTAAATAATACATATATTTGTACCATACACCAAAGCGTACTGTTATGATGCAAGTTGGTAAACCGGTAACTGGCAAAGAATTCATAGGGCGACAAAAGGAAGCTCGCGAAATTATACAATACCTTTCTATGGGGCAAAGTGTGGTTTTAATTGCTCCCCGCAGGTTTGGAAAAACCTCTTTGACATTAGAGGTAATCAGGCAATTAAAACAAGCAAACAATTATACAGCTTATATTGATGTGTTTGCCCATGCTAACCTTAAGATGCTTACCGAATCAATTGTTAGTGAGGTTTTGGATAACAACGGTTTAAAAAAGGCCTATCACAAAACAAAGGGCAGCATTACGCAGCTCATGAAAAATCTAAAATTGAAAGCAGTCGTTGAAGACTTTGAATTTCTACTTGGCATGGAAGATAAGACCGTAGATGAATGGACAAATTTCTCGGACAGTTTGAAATTTATTAATGGTTTTGCATCAAAATCCAACAAACCAATGGTTTTTGCCTTTGATGAATTTGGAGACATGTTGAAATATGACAAATCAGGAGAAATAATAAAGCTTTTTCGTTCTGTAATACAAAAACAAGATTCCACTACATATTTGTTTTCAGGTAGTTATGAGTCTGTTATGAATGAGTTGTTTGTTGATAACAATAGTCCTTTTTACCGATTGGCAAGAGTTATTAAACTTGGATATCTCGAATATGATATACTCGAAAAACACATAATCACAACCTTAAAATCGCATGGTATAGCAATCCCGCAAGCCCAAGTAATTGACTTGATTACTCAGTTAAAAGGACACCCATATTATTGTCAATTAGCTTTGCAACAAATCTATCTGTTTTATAACTGGAACAGAAAACTTCCTTCAACTGATGAGGTAATTGAGCTTATTATTCAGGTTGACGGCAGTTATTTTGAAAAAACGTGGGAGAACATTTCTTCAAATAAAGAATTAACAAAAGTGTTGAAGCATATCAGCCAAAATAGTCATGGTTTATATCGCATGGCTTCAGAAAATAAAATTAATGCGAGCAGAGCAATAACACAGCTTACGGGTAAAGGAATAATTTACAAAACTGAGAATGGATATGACTTCTATGATCCTGTTTTAAAATTTTGGATACACAAAACAATTTATGCCTAATGCAAGTAATTCAATTGTGTTTCAAAATGATTAATAAAGAAGTTTTAGCGGCCTAGGAAAAACAGCAACGCTTTTGTTGTATTTTAAAACGATTGTCCGCAACTTGAAAAGGCTCCCTACCATTCTGGAATTGAAACTTGAATGTCATTGAGGAGGTTGTAGAGCGCAGGTGTGCTTTTATCGTATTTTGGCGTTTATGTCAATGTGTTTGTAAAAAATAATCAGATAAGCTAAGTTTTCAAGCGTTTTTGAAATTGTGGATGCTTTATTTTTAAAGTAAAGTATTCCCCAAAGGCAACTCATTCTTATTATTTCAGTCTTAAACATGAAAAACATGAAACGATGAGAAAATTTACCATTCTACTTTTGACAATTTTGCCATTGAGTTTATTGGCACAAACAAAAACAGCATTATTTCTTGGAAACTCTTATACTTACTCAAATGGCGGTATTCCGGATATGGTTTCTGAAATTGCGAGTTCACTGGAAGACACATTGATTTTTGATGATAATTTGATGGGCGGAGCTACTTTGGAAGATCATACAGAAAATGCCACAAGTTTGTCGAAGATTGCGTCACAGCCATGGGATTTTGTGGTTTTGCAAGAACAATCACAGATGCCATCTTTCCCTCAGTCGCAGGTAGAAACGATTGTTTATCCGTTTGCAGCGATTTTGTGTGATAGTATTTTCGCAAACGATTCATGTTCACTGCCTTTGTTTTTTATGACATGGGGCAGAGAAAATGGAGATGCAGATAATTGTCCATATTATGAGCCACTCTGTACATATGAAGGAATGCAATTGGAGTTGCGAAAATCCTATTTGAGAATGGCAGAAGATAATCAAGCAGCAGCTGCACCGGTTGGTATGGTTTGGAAAGCTGTGCGAGAAGATTTTCCTGATATTGATTTGTATTCATCGGATGAATCTCATCCTTCGTTAGCCGGTACATTTCTTGCCAGTAATGTGTTTTACACAGCGATGTTTCATGAATCACCCGTAGGGGGATATATTCCTGATGGGATTTCTGCTGCCGATGCTTTGCATATGCAGGAATATGCTGCCAATATTGTCTTTGACAGTTTGGATGTTTGGATGATTGATACAACGCATGTGAGGGCATTTTTTATGCCTGATATCCCAATAGGGAAAAGCCTAACAGCTTACTTTTTTAACGATTCCGATAATGGTGACTGGTTCGAATGGGATTTTGGAGATGGGTCAGACATACTTTTCCAACCGGAATATGTTGATCATACAGAGCATGTTTTCCCTGCTGAAGGAGAATACACGGTTTGTTTGACGGCATGGAAAGATTGTGAGTCTGATACGTATTGTGAAACAGTAAATACGGATTTCTTTAATTCGGATATGCAGTATGAGACAAAAACAGAGATTGCAGTGCTTGGTGAAACCATTCATTTTCCAAATGAAATGCTAGGTGAGCGTGTGTGGATATATGATAGCCGTGGACGTTTGTTGGATACCCGCAAGATTCGATCTTCAAGTTTTAATTTGTCTGTGTATTCAGGATTACTTTTTATTAAGCATTCTTGCGGGACAACAAAAGTTATCTTAGATTAACTCAACTTCCGATATCTGAAAACAGCAACCCCAAACATAACAGTTCCTAATATGCCGAGTGATATCAGCTCGGGAACAACATCACCCAAATCGGAACCTTTCAAGAGAATCATCCGGATAGCTCGCATAAAATAGTATAGCGGATTAAGGTGATTAAAAGCTTGTGCCCATTGTGGCATGCTTTCAACCGGAGTGAAAATCCCGCTCATCAATACAAATAAAACGAAGAAGAAAAACACAGTAAACATCACCTGTTGCTGCGTTTTTGCTTCGTTGGCAATGAGGAGCCCCATCGCAACTGCTGCAATCAGGTAAACTAAAGCAAACACAAATAATGAGACCAATGATCCGACAATGGGTAATTGAAACAAAATGACTCCAACTAAAAGCCCAAGACTGAGGTCAAATAAGGCAATAATTAAAAATGGGGTCAGTTTCCCAAGCATAAATTGCCATTTCTTAATCGGTGTTACATTAATTTGCTCCATGGTTCCAATTTCTCTTTCTCTCACAATGTTTAGTGCGGTAAGAAATGTGCCTATTATGGTCACTAGAATCACCAAAATCCCCGGAAGCATAAAGTGTTTGTAATTGAGGGAGGAATTGTACCAATATCTTTTTTGCACATTGATTGGACTGAGATTTTTTTCACTAATCAATCCCTGCTCAAGCTTTAAATTGCCAGAATAATCTCTTAAAATGTTGTTTGTATAGGCATTAATCAGACCCGCAGCTTGCTGATTAACTGCGTCGATAAGTAACTGGAGTTCCGTGCTTTCTTGTCGTTTTTGCGACTTTTCAAAATCCTTTGGGATGTATAAAATGGCATGTTTTTCTCCTGAAATAATGACATCTTGTGCATTACTAGCCTCGTGGCGAATTTCTGTAACAAAGAAAGGCGATGCAATGAATTTTTGTTGCAAATTTCTGCTTTCTGTGCTTTGATCTTTATCGATGATAAGCAGACGGATTTCTTTCATGTCAAAACTGGCGGCATATACCAAAATCAGTGTTTGTATCAGCGGAAGCAAAAAGATAAATGGCAGCATTATTCGGTTACGAAAGATCTGACGGAATTCTTTTTCTAAAAGGAAGAATATAGTTTTCATAATTACTCCAGTCTGATTTTGTAATTTTTCACGCTAATGCCAATAAATACAACGAACATTCCGATTAGAATCAGAAGCTGTTGCCAGATGAAAGCCATGCCGCCACCTTTCAGCATGATGATTTTTATGATGTCGAGATACCATCGTGCCGGGATAATTGTGCTGAGCCACTGCAGGAATACCGGCATGTTTTCGATTGGGAAAATGAATCCGGAAAGCAGCATTGTTGGTAACATCAGAACAAACATGGACATCATCATCGCGGTTAACTGATTGTTGCTAATTGTAGAAATCATAATGCCAAGCGCTAGCGCTGTAAAAACAAAAATGACAGATGCAAGCATGAGCAATAGCATACTGCCTTCAATCGGCACGCCAAATACTAGATTCCCAACAAGGATAACTGAAACTGCATTAGCAAAGGCAAGAATGACATATGGCATCACTTTTCCAAGCACTACTTGTATGGGTTTTAAGGGAGAAACCAAGAGTATTTCCATGCTCCCAAATTCTTTTTCTCTTGCAATGGATACCGAGGACATAAGTGCAGAAAGTAGCATGAGAATAAATGCCATGGTTCCCGGGACAAATAAGTAGCTGGATTCCATTTTTTCATTGAAAAACATTCGGTTTTGAATGGAAATTCCGGATGATTGACTGATGATTTGCGATTCCTGCAATCCGAAATCTAAACAAATCGCTTCTGTATATTGCCCGACAATTTGTGCGTAATTCGGGTCTGTGGCATCTAAAATGAGTTGAACGGAAGGTGATTTCCCCTGAGTTAGTTTCTCAGAAAAACCTTTTGGAAATACGATTACTTCTTTAATTTTTCCCTCTTTAAAATGCTCGTGAATTTCTTTTGGCGATTGCAGTTCATACAAAATATTGAAATATCCGGAAGCTTCTAGTTTGTTTTTTAATGCGATGGTCGTTTCATCTCTTGAATAGTCGAGAACGGCAATGTCCACTTCGGAAACTTCATTTTTTATGACATAACCGAAAATCAATATCTGAACGACAGGCATGCCAAATAGTATCATAATCGTCCGAACATCCCGGAAGATATGAAGGAATTCTTTTTGTAATAATCCGATAAAGCGTTTCATACGGTTATATTATAATTCTAATACATGTTCGCAACCCACTGTTTTGATCATTGAGTTTTGATATTTTATTGTTTTTTGAGATTTATCAATTGTCAATTGTCATTTGTTATTTGGTGCTTTTTCAAAGAACCTCTTTCCTCGTGCTAACTCGACAAACACATCGTTCATGTTTTGTTTTTTATATGCTTTTTTCATTTGTTGAGGACTATCAAGCGCAATCATTTTTCCATCCACAAGAATTGCAACACGATCGCAATACTCGGCTTCATCCATATAATGAGTTGTTACAAAAATTGTGATTCCACGTTGAGCAGCATCGTAAATTAAGTCCCAAAATTGTCGTCGTGTAATGGGATCTACACCGCTGGTTGGTTCATCTAGAAAAACAATGGCCGGATCGTGAACAATGGCAACGGAAAAGGCAATTTTTTGTTTCCATCCCAATGGAAGGGAGCCAACCAATTTGTTTGCCATATCTTCAATGCCAAGTTGAGTAAGAATTTTCGCACTGCGCTTTTTTATTTCCTTGCGTGATAAACCGTAAATTCCACCGAATAGTCGGATATTTTCAGCGATGGTAAGATCTTCATAAAGGGAAAATTTTTGACTCATGTAACCAATATTCCGCTTGATGGTGTCCCCTGACTTATATACATCGTAACCGGCAACAGTAATTTCTCCTGAACTTGGTTTTGATAGTCCGGTGAGGATTTTCATGGCAGTGGTTTTTCCTGCTCCATTTGCTCCCAGAAACCCAAAAATCTCACCTCGATGAACATCAAAATTCAGATGGTCGTTGGCAACAAAATCACCAAACTTCTTAAGCATGTCTTTGACAATAATGATTTTATCATTGGTCATTTTTCACCTCCTTTGCTTGTCTTGTCATGAGATGGATAAACACATCTTCAATTTCAGCTTCGATTTGTCGAAATTCAAGATTGGAAAATCCCTGAAGGGCAAGTTTTTCCCGGATTGATGTTTCATTTATCCCTGTTTTTAAGGAAATGTGGATTTCCTGACCAAAAAGATTCACCGCATCAACATCAATACACTTACTAAGAAATTGCTTGAGTTTATACATGTCATCCGCTCTGACGCCAAACATATCATGCTGAATCATTTTACTGATTTCTGATGGTTTGTTAGTGCCAAGGATTTCTCCTTTCTGCATGAGGGCAATTCTATCGCAACGCATGGCTTCATCCATGTATGGAGTAGATGCCAATATGCTTATTCCTTTACTTTTTAAGCGATCGAGCATATCCCAGAATTCGGCTCTTGACACAGCGTCAACACCGGTTGTTGGTTCGTCGAGAATTAAAAACTCCGGTTTGTGAATGAGGGCACAGGAAAGCGCAAGTTTTTGTTTCATTCCACCACTCAATTTGCCTGCACGACGGTTTTTGAAAGGCTCAATCTGATGATAAATGTCTTTAATTAGATCATAGTTCTCCTCGATGCTACTGCCAAATACGGTGGCAAAAAATTCCAGATTTTCTTTAACCGTTAAATCCTGATAAAGCGAAAACTTTCCCGGCATGTAGCCAATGAGCCGACGTATAATTTTGTAGTCTTTAACCACATCGTATTCCCCCAATTGAATGTTTCCGCTGTCGGGGAGGAGTAAGCTTGTTATTATTCGAATCAGGCTGCTTTTTCCTGCACCATCGGGACCAATCAATCCGAAAAGCTCCCCAGATTTCACACTGAAGGAAACATTTTTTACGGCTTGAACTTTACCGTAGTTTTTGCTGATATTTTCAATTCGAATTTCTGACATTATAAAAGTAATTTGTTCTTGTTTTGTAAGAGATTGGGGGTAAAAAACTAATTATTATGTAATGAAATTGGGGTAAAGGCATGCTTAATTTGTAATGATTTGGGGGTAATTGCATGGGATTAAATGTCTTGAAATAATTCCAAGCCTCTTTAATTGATTGATATTTAACTATGTGTAATGTTGTATTCATTTTGTTCTGACATTATCTGCGTTTTCTTCGTTTGGACACTAATCGTTTTTCTTTCAGGCGGCCTGATATTTGGTTTTTATCATTGTGATTCGTTCCCGCTGTGCTTTGCTGGAATGGTTTTGTTTGTATTTTGAAATTTTATTGAAACAGGACTTCTGCCGGCATTCCTATTTTTATTTTTCCATCGTTTTTTACATTGATATCCATGGCATACACCAAATCAACACGCTCTTCTTTTGTTTGAATCACTGTTGGTGTGAATTCCGCTTTGCTTGCGATTTGGGAAACCTTTCCTTCGTAGGTGTAGAAACCACCATCTCCTTTGTCAATGCGAACTTCAACAATTTCCCCGATTGCTATTTCAGCGAGTTGCTCTCCGGAAATCCAGGCTTTAAGCGTCATGTTTTCCATGTCGGCAAGTTTTACAATGGGTTTTCCGGGTGCTAGTAGCTCGTATTCATGAATGTATATATCCAAAACACTGGCATTTGCAGGAGCCGTAATTGTGGCTCTGGAAATCTGATCACGGATGATGTCAATATTGGAATCAATCACCTTCAGTTCTGCAAATATTGCTGCATTTTGCGTTTTTATTTGTGTAATGCTTTTTTCTGTAATCTGAATTTGTGTGTTGATGTCGTCCAACTGTTTTTGTGTCGCTGCTTTTTGCTCCAACATGTTGCTGATACGGCTTTTGTCTTTTTTTAAACTTTCTAGCTTTGTTTCCTGAACATCAACTTGCGCTGTGATAGACGGAAATTTGGTTTTGATGGCTTCTTTTTGCGCCAAAAGCTGTTGGATTTGCAAACTTAAATTGCTGGTGTCAATGCGTGCAATAACTTCTCCGGATTGCACTTTATCGCCTTCATGAATGCCAAGAAAAAGACATTTGCCCAGTGATTCCGAGGCAATGACATAATCTTCAGTTTCAAAATTACCATATGCATCTGCTTCACGCTCCTGATTGTTGCATGATGTGAAAAATGCGAGTAGTATTAGACTCAAAAATAGCAAAATGTGATGTGTTTTTATTGTTTTCATTTGTTCTCAATTTTTCCTGTGAGTGTTAAATAATTAATGACAGCTTTTGCTTTGTTGATTTTATGAATTTCCAATTGCACCTTGGCAATGGATTCTTTATTAAGCGCCTCCAGATAATCCGATACAGGAATATTCCCTTGGTTGAGTTGCGCTTCTTTGCTTGCTTTAATTTCTTGACGAAGTGTGATAATTTCTTCGTCTTGTGAGATTAAAGCGTTTTGGGTTTTTATTTCTTCCAGAAAGGATTCTGCTTGTGCGTTGATGTTTTGGACAAAAGCTAGTTTTTTATTGTCGATTTTTTGCAGATTGATATCCGCAATGGCATGTTGTTTTTTAAGGGTGTTCCATTCCCAAATATTCCATGATAAACGAATGCCTACCATGGCGTAAGGATCAAAATCATTGCTGAGCATATTTAATCCCGGACGACCGTATCCGCCCTGCGCAAAGGCTGAAACCATAGGATGTTTTAACGCAGTAGCTTGTTGCTTTTGTTGCAGGATTTGTTGTTTTTGCAAATCCATGATGTCCAACTCCGGTCGATTAATGACAGTATCCATTTGTATGTCTCTGCCTGGAAGAAGAAAATTGGCTAACTCAGGAATAGATTCTCCTGTGAGAATTTCCATCATTACAATGCAAGTTTTTCGAGCTGATTCCGTTTTGAGAATTTCTTGACGGATAGCTAAAATGGCAACTTCCAATTCTTTGCTGTCCGCCGATAGCGCCATATCGTTTTCAACCGCAACTTGTATTTCATTGAATTTTTTATTGATACTGGCTTTGTTGTATTCCAGAATGTTTATTTGTTCTTGCAATAGAAGTATGGTGAAATACAGCTCGTTGATTTGTTGTTTGACTTGATGGACACTTAACTTGATTTCCTGATGTTCAATTTCTCCTGACAGCTTTTCTATGGCTTTGGAAACCGATGTCATGCCGCCATCCCAAATTGTTTGTGTGATTTCAGCATAGGCTTTATACTGATCCTTGGATATTTCCGGAGTTTCAAATTGAAACACGGGATTGTCAATGCTCAATTGTGTTACCTCAGATTGCCAACTAGCTTGCGCACCCAAGCGAAGTTTTGGTAAATAATTCGTTTTTAGTAATTGATGCTGAATTTCTACGGCATCTGAAATGAGCTGTAGATTTTGCATTTCCGGGTAGTTGCGTTCCAGTCGTTGGTAGCAACTGTCAATGCTGATGAGTTCTTGTCCTTTAAGGGAAAAAAACATCAAGCTCAATATGCATATGATAAATCCTTTTTTCATTGTGCTATGCTTTAATAGATTGAATAACAAAGTCTGCGAGTCCATCTTTTCGGGCTTCCATCATGTCGAAAAATGCTGATTCGTCAATACCAATGAAGCTTGTAATTAACGGCTTGGCTGCATAAGGGAATACACTAAGGCTAAGAATATTTATGAATAGTTCCATAGGTTGAATGGATTGGCGGATAATGCCTTCTTGCTTTTCTTTTTCAATGCGATGAAAAAATGTGTTTCTCACTTTCTTTAATCGGCTTGTGTTAAACATGTCCACCACGATGTTGGGGTCGCGTTGCAACTCATTAAGTATGAAAACCGGCAGATGCCGATAAGTAATCAACACTTCCTGATGTTCTTTAAAAAAGATGCGAATGGTATCAAAAACTGGCATGTTTTCCTCAAAGACAGAAACGAGTCCGTCCATTAGCCGCTGAAAGACTTTGTTGAATACTGCACGAAATAATTTGTCTTTTGAGCGATAGTAATAATGCAAGAGGGCTTTGTTAAGTCCGGCTTTATCAGCGATTTCCTGCATACGTGCTCCATCGAAACCTTTTTCAATAAAAATTTCCGAAGCTGCTTTCAGTATGGCTTCCTCCGGATTTTCGGGATGTTTATTTAAATTAACCATTGAGTTTGACTGTTAAGTTTAACCAACTGGTCAAAGATAGAAAGGATAAATGAGAAATGCAAAATTATTTATTGATTTGCCACGTGTTAAAATCTGTTTTTAAAAAATGCAATTTTCTTATGTTGATAAATTGTAGCGTTTTAGTTAAAAAAATAGTGTGTTTTTCCAATGTAGTATGTTAATTAATGTTTAAGTTTACAATTTGAAACGTGGATTAAAGAATAATCCATACTTTTGTACTGAGAAAAGATGAATGAATTGCGGTAATAAGCTAAGTTTTTGCAGATGAGAAATTTTTACTCTTTTTTAATTATTGTTCTGATAATGAGTGTTGTGTCAACAGCTATTGCTCAAGAATATCGAATTTTTGGAACGGTAACAGATACTGAGTTGAATACCCCTTTATTTGGAACAAATGTCATGCTGGATAATGGTTCCGGCGCATCGACAGGTTTTGATGGAGAGTATTCTATTGATGTTCCTGCCGGGAATTATGAAATGACGATTTCTTTTGTGGGGTATCAAACAATTACTAAGCAAGTAAATGTTGTTGATGAAAATGTGCGTGTAAACGTGAGTTTGACTCCTGTCGTTTTGGATGAGGTGACTGTTGTTGCAGATATCGCTAAATTTCGTGAAACTCCTGTGGCTTTTTCATCCATCAAACCACAAAAAATCGAAGAAGAGTTAGGTCAACAAGATTTACCTATGCTTCTTAATACTACTCCGGGTGCTTATGCGACTCAGCAAGGTGGTGGAGATGGTGATGCTCGGATTACTATCCGTGGGTTTTCACAACGTAATATCGCCATTATGATCGATGGAGTGCCTGTAAACGATATGGAGAACGGCTGGGTGTATTGGTCAAATTGGTTTGGTTTGGACAATGTGACAAGAAACGTGCAGATTCAGAGAGGTTTGGCAGCCTCAAAATTGGCTCTTCCATCTGTTGGAGGTACGATGAACATTATTACCAAAGGAATTGATAATCGCCAATCTGCCTCTGTTCGACAAGAAATAGGTTCGGATATGTACCTCAGAACATCGCTAATGTACAACTCCGGAAAACTTGGAAACGGTTGGGGTTTTACAACTGCCGTTTCATATAAACAACGTGATGGTTGGGTGGATCAAACTTGGTCTAGAGCAGGCTTCTATTATTTTAAAGTGCAAAAAAGAACAGGAAAACACCTCATCTCTCTTGATGCAATGGGAGCGCCTCAGGAACATGCTCAACGTAAGTATAAACGAGAAATTGACCGATATAACTCAGAATATGCTGAAAGTCTTGGCATGAATACAGATTATTATGTGACTGATGTCGGTGATACCGTGCCTCGTGAAGGTATGGATAATGGCTTGAGATATAATCCTTTTTGGGGAAATCTTCAACGTTGGACAATTGATGGAAATGGTGATACTGTGCCAGGGAAAAATGAAATGCTTTCTGAAAAAGTGAATTACTACCACAAACCAATGTTTACTCTCCGTGACTTTTGGGCAGTCAATGACAAGTTATACATCTCAAATATTGCGTATTTATCCATTGGTAAAGGGGGAGGAACCGGCCTGGATTCTCAGTCCGGTGTTGCTTTTGATGAAGATGGACAAATGAATTTCCAACGTATTTACGACATGAATCGTGTAACCCGTTGGGGAGATTTTCTTGATGGATTCCCTAATGGATATCAATCAAATAATTATTTGAGAAGTTCTAAAAATGAACATTTTTGGTATGGTTTGTTATCAACAGTGAATTACTCCATTTCTGAAAAACTTGAAGTCTCTGCCGGTATAGATTTGAGATCTTATCGTGGGGCTCATTATAATCAAATTGAAGATCTGCTCGGTGGTGATTATGCAATTGAAACAACCGATAGAACCAATACCTCAAAATTTTTGTCTGAAGGTGATATTGTTGGTTATCATAACGATGGACTTGTAAATTGGGGTGGTGTTTTTTCACAATTAAAATACAAAACCGGACGCTCATCTATGTTTGTTAATCTCACAGGTTCATACTCTGGTTATAAACGTATCGATTACTTCAAAAAGAAAGACCTTGTTTTTGAAGACACCATTATGCGTCAGGCAGTTGGCTATTCGTTTGATGGTTTGGCTGATGCTATAGGTGCACCTGATACTGTGTATTATGATGGAGATGCTTATACCATGAACTCTGATAATGCACGTTATGCTGAAACTGATTGGTATTGGTTGCCCGGTTTTACAGCAAAAGCTGGATATAACTTTAACATTAATGAGCACTTCAATGCATTTACAAACGTTGGTTATATGAGCAATGCGCCACGTTTCAATAATATTTATGATTTCGATAATAATATTTATGAATCCATTGAAAACGAGGGTGTGAAGGCTGTTGAACTTGGGGTGGCTTATCTGAGTCCTTCGTTCTCAGTCAAACTGAATGGATATTATACTGTCTGGGAGAACAAACCATCATCTGGATTCTCGTATGAATATCGTGATCCAATCACTGATTTAGTTCAAATCTACTATGTGAATATTAATGGTATGGATGCTGTTCACCAAGGTGTTGAATTTGATTTTGTTTATAAGTTTTCTGATAAACTTGAACTTCAAGGTTTAGCTTCATTCGGAGATTGGCGTTGGGCTTCTGAAGATTCTGTTGACGTGTACGATAAAGATCAACAATATGTGGAAACCATCTTTTATAATGCTGAAGACATTATGGTTGGTGATGCTGCTCAAACTCAGTTTGCCGGAAGCTTGAGGTTCGAACCAATTAAAAATCTTTAGAGGTCGTTATTTAGCTACATATAATTTGAGCATGTGTTACATTTTTTGTAAAGACCATTCGTTCTATTAAATTATTGAAAATTGTATCCTTATTCTGAGAACGATTAAT
>JAQIBY010000176.1 GCA_027858835.1 Bacteroidales bacterium
ACTAAGTTCCGCCTTTGGTCTCTTATTTTTCAGATAGCTCCTCAAAAAAACAACTAATTTTGTTTGTTGCAAAGATATGAGCCCATTTTTGTCTTTCAGATTCTTACCACCACGACCTGAAGGTCGTGGTTAATCATTGGAATAGAGACTATTACACAAAACCATTCAAATAAAGTCGATTAACCCCGGCATTTATGTCGGGGTTCTGAATCGAAAAAATAGAATAGGGCTTTAGCCCTGATATGCATTTATGGACTATAGTTGATAAAGTATTCCACTAAATTTGCAGTAGAACCATGCTTATATTGAAACATGTCATGGATCAGGATTAACCCGGGATATATGTATTGTGTTCGGTTGGCTTTTGATCATGATTTTTGCAAGAAAAAGCAAAAAATCATGCCAAAAGCTCAGTATAGCGTTTACATTGCACACCAGACATAAATGTCTGGCTTATTACACTAATTTTCTCCTCAAAAACAATGTGATATGAGGTATAGCCGCTTGCTACGCGAGAAATGAAATCATTTGCTTAACACCATGCCATTAGCCAAATTCAGCTAAATTTGGACGGAGCACTGGCTAAATTTAGCTAAATTTGGCTAATTGAATGAAAAATCACTCTTGTCCAAAAATTGCACACCAGACATAAATGTCTGGCTTATTGCGCTAATTTATTCCCTCAAAAACAATGTGATATGAGGTATAGCCGCTTGCTACGCGAGAAATCTTTAAACTTTATCGGACAACATTGATTCAATATAGTAAAAATAAATTTGCAAATGATATGATTGTGGTGTATATTTACACCATATCATAAATGAATAATGATTATGGCAAGACAAAGTATTTCATTGACAAATCCTAATGACGCTTGGTTGAAGTCTCAAGTTGAAAGTCAAGAATACTCAAGTAAAAGTGAGTTAGTAAATGACTTAATCCGACAAGCGAGAAATTCGCAAGCACAAATTGACTGGCTTAGAGCTAAATTAGAGAGAGCTGAAGAAAGTGGCTTTACCAATGATTTAAAGGAGCAAATTAGGCAACAAGCAAAAAATACGATAAATGGCTGATTATAAATTAAGGGTTCTACTCTATTCTGTAATCATCCCACCAATCAGCTCATTCACATCCTCAAACCCGTGTTCAAGCATGTAACTCTCTATCCCATCTACAATTTTCATTGTAATCGCCGGATCAATAAAATTTGCTGTTCCGATTTGTACCGCAGAGGCTCCTGCGAGTAGAAACTCAATTGCATCTTCGGCAGTCATGATGCCGCCTAGCCCAACCACCGGAATATTCACAGCCTGAGCCACTTGCCAAACCATACGAAGAGCCACAGGTTTTACAGCCGGACCTGAAAGACCTCCTGTAATTGTTGAAAGTATTGGTTTACGCGTTTTTGCATCAATCGCAATTCCGAGCAGCGTGTTAATCAGCGAAACAGAATCTGCTCCCTCCTGCTCTGCAACTTCAGCAATATCAACAACACTCGTCACATTCGGAGATAATTTCACCATCAGGTGCTTAGAATATACTTTACGTACAGCTTTAATCACCTCAGCCGCAGCCGGGCAAGACGTACCAAAGGCCATTCCACCCTCTTTTACATTTGGACAGGAAATATTCAATTCAATCGCCGGAATATTCTCTAACTCATTGATTTTACGTGCCGTTTCCACATAATCCTCCACTTGAGAACCAGACACATTCACGATAGCATGCGAATTAAAATCTTTAATGTTTGGATAAATGTCAGCGATGAATTTATCCACACCCACATTTTGCAAACCTACTGCATTCAGCATACCCGAAGGCGTTTCAGCCATACGTGGATAAGGATTTCCTTGTCGTGGATGTAAAGTTGTTCCTTTTACAATGTATGCGCCAAGTCTTTCAATATCAATAAAATCCTGAAACTCGGGTCCGTAACCAAAAGTCCCGGAAGCAGTCATGACAGGATTTTTTAATTTCAATCCATTAAGATTTACAGCTGTATTTACCATTTCAAATCATTTACATTAAACACCGGACCATCAGTACACACACATTTATGACCTTCTTTCGTATCCTGCACACAAACCAAACACGCACCAATACCACAAGCCATAGTATTTTCCAGCGACACTTCACAATGCACCTTTTGTTCCTGCGCCATTTTACCAAGCGCCTTCATCATCGCCTCCGGACCACAAGTCAATACCGCATCAAAAGCCTGTAAATTCTGCATAACAGAATGCTGAGTTACAAAACCTGTTTCCCCGTGGCTGCTGTCTTCTGTACTTGTGAACACCTCACCAAAAGGCTTATAAGCATCAATTCGCAGCAAGTTAGCCGTTCCTCTGCCGCCAATCAATGTTGTCACTTTTATTCCATTTTCAGCCAATTTACGAGCTGTAAACAGCAAAGGAGCAACTCCGCAACCGCCACCGACCAACAAAACAGACTCTGTTTTTGCAGGAATAGACCAGGTATTTCCGAGCGGATACACCAAATTTAAGCTTTCACCTTCCTGCAAATCAGCCATTGTGATTGTGCCTTCTCCTTTCTTTTCAATCAATAAATGCAGCTCATTTTTATCATAAACCACATCATGCACAGAAATCGGACGACGCAAAAAAGTATTTGGGGCTTTATCCACCTTTACTTCAGCAAATTGACCGGGTAAAATTTCGGGAAGCGTACCTGAAGCCCTAAGTTTAAGCAAATAATACTGAGAGTTTATTGCTTGATTTTCAATTACTTTCAGGTCTTGAATGTGTTTTTTCATACCGTGAAATTGTTTCTTTGCAAAGATAATGAAAATCTGCAATCAAAACCGTTGAGACACAAAATATGCTAAATTTAGGGAGGTATAATACAGATTAATCCGGACGATATTCAGTGAAACTCTTGTCAGAATACAAAATAATAACCTTTTCCACCCGTTTTTGGGGATTGGCTCCATATTGAGCAGGTGATTCATCCGACAAGCGATTAGACGGCTCAGAAAGCGACTCTGTAGCATTTGCAGAAGGCTCTTGAATCGATGCAGGCTTAGCAACAGGATTTTTAAACGAAGAAAATAAATCTTGTTCCGGTGGTTTTGCAGAGGCTTGCACAACTTGTTCTTCATTCTGATACTTGTACATTTTCCCTTTGCCCTGAAGTAGCCAATCAGCAGAAATACCAGGGAAACGATTCAAAATTTTAGTAATCAAATCAATACTGGGATTATTGCGTCCAGAAGTAATATGAGATATACTGGATGACTGTACACCGATTTCCTGAGCGAATTTCGCATTGGTCATTTCCTCTTCCTGAATTATTGCAAAGATTCTGTCTTTCATAATTGTAAATTTAACGCTTTACAAATGTAATAAAATTTATGTTCACTTCTGTAAACCCTTAACTTTACATTTGTAATTATTTGCAGCCTTTACATTTGTATATTTATGAATTGTTCACGCAAAATAAAACTCCCCCTTATAATAAATAACAGCTCTATTACAAAATAAATTTATCGAATTAAAGTCTTAATAATAAAAGATAACCAGAAGAACAATTCGTTTATTTGGCAATAAATCCGCCAGGAAAGCATTAAAATAGGAAAATCGATAAAAACAGCTTAAAACTCTGATAATCAATAATTAAAACGCTTACAATTATTAGTCACTTAAAGTTAATTATAATAAATTACACGTAATTAACTGACTTACAGGCTATATACACCGTATTTGTTACTGTAAAACAGCTAATTTACATAAAATATTCACAAATGGAATAAATACCTTAAAGTATTAATTGTCTTAAGGTATTTTAAAAAACTGATTGTAAGTATTTTAACATTATCATTTATGGTGCTATGAAAATATTACAGTTGTAACAATTGAAAGCGTATAGTTTTGTAAATACTCCTCAAAATAACCTTGTTACATTTGTAAATCACACTATATTTACATCTGTACAAATGTAAATATTACAATTGTAACATGATTAACAAACAGACCTCTCCTCTCCCATGACAATATTAAACTCTCATGAGAAATTAAAGACTATTCAAAAAACCATTTGGAAACAAAAATTACAAAACGCCTATAAATTGAATATTTAGGAAAGCATAGTCATATGATGCAGAATATGACAAAGAAATTGCATTTAAGGAGCCATGACCAATGATGAAATACTTAAAACGAGCTAAAATCAATGCTTAGCGAGGTATTTTACAAATTTTCCTCCCCCGTTTCAGGATTAATTTTATGTTCAGGTTTAATAACAACACCCAATGACTTCTTACCATCAATCAAAACCTGAACCGATTTATCAAACCTCACATGCCTCACAAAATCATCTTCATAAACTGCAGGTAATGAATTCAAGTAATCTACATCATAAATTCCTTGATCAATTCCAGGATTCACCGTAAAATATCCCACCTGAAACGAAGTTAAATTCTGGAAGAAATGCGTTCCCTGTGAAGGATCTACGCGGTAATTACTCAAACTGGCCTCCACAATTAGTCTGGCCATAGAAATTTGTGCCCAGCGAACAGGAATCCCCAACCAGGAATCACTACTTCCCCAACGACCTGGACCAACCAAAATATAATGCTTATCGGCATTTAGGAAATCCTCATTCAAATTCCCAATAATATCCGCAACTTTCACATTATTAGCAGGATTAAACTCCTCAGGTTTCACATAAATCACATCCTGCAAATCCTCTATAATTCCGTTCCCTAACGCAGAATCTGACTTAATTACACAATGGCTATCCTCGATATGCGACATATCCGCATTAATACTTTCTTGTTTATCGACAATAGGTCTGATTTGCAGCACATTAAACACATTCTCAATTGCCTTTCCCTTTCTGTCCAAACTTACGGCAAATTCAATTTCCACCGGATTATTCATTTCTTTATGTCCGATAGTCAGCAAATCAGAAATAATATCGGCAATTGGTAAATGATTGTATTTCAAGATATTCGCAAAAGTAACAAGCTTAGTTCCTTTTTCAGCAAAACCATCGCGCAAGGTATTATCATTATAATCAAAAGTTGAAACCACATGTTTGAGCGTCCCATCCTTAGCAGCAGAAGTAATATTGTCTTCAATAATATTTATCCCATCATTAATATGTGCACGGAAACTTTCTTTACGCATATCCAGCGACATAAATTTCTTTTGAGTATCCCTCAAAGCCATGCCTGTATTACTTAATTGTAAAATTTTCTTAGGATGCTTTGGAGAAAAACGCAAACAATTACCCCCATCCACAACATATTTGCCGAGCCCAAAGGCCAGATCCACAATCCCATCGTTGGGATCCTCATCTTCAATCGGATAGAAATTGATAGAACGTGCCACACCAGAAATTGTCGGATAAAATCTGTCCCCATGGCGCTGACCACAAACCTCTTGCAAGACAATCCCCATTTTTTCCTCCTCGATCACATTTTTCGTCACCGACATATAAGCCTTACTATCCTTAAAATAAGTTGAAGCATACACCGATTTAATCGCCTCAGCCAACATTTTCAAGCTCGTATCTATATCATCATCTGATGGAATCATATATGTTGAGTAAATGCCTGCAAACGGTTGGTAATGGCTATCCTCAAGCAAACTTGATGAACGAATTGCGATTGGATTTTTTACCACTGCAATAAATTTGCGAAGATCTTCACACAGCCCCTCCGGCAAGTCAGCCTGAACAAAACGATCCAGAATCTCATCATTTTCAGCATCACCCAAAGACACATCGATCAAATCATTTAATTCCAGAAAATCATCAAACATCTCTGTCGTAATAACCAAAGTACGTGGAATTGTCACCAAAATATCATCATATCTGTCAAACAACTCATTCCGGCTAATCAGATTATCAATAAAAGCAAGTCCGCGAGCTTTTCCGCCAAGTGAACCATCACCAATACGAGTAAATTTCAAATACTCATCATAACTCTCATGATAAAATTTTGCAATTACTCCTCTCCCTTTATTATGTCTATACCAAGCAATTGCATCATAAATATACTGCTTAACTTCCTTGGCAGACTCAAAATCATCAACAGATGCCGATTGCAAAATATTAGCTATCGGAAAAAGCGCTCTTGCTCTAAGCCATCGAGAGAACTGATTTAAAGCCGCATAATCGATAATGATATTATCCGGGAGATCATGAATATTCTCTTGCAAATCCTTTAAACTTGCAACACGAGAAACCTCTTGCTGCGTTTCCGGATCCCTAAATACAAAATCGCCGAAAGCAAAATTCTCCATCACGAAAGCCCGCAACTCATGAAGCAAAGATTTTGAGTATTTATGAATAAAACTCAATCCCATTTCATTTGCCCTTGCTTTATTTTGATTGTTTGACGACTGCAATAGCACAGGCATAAGCGGATTTTTTTCTCGTATCATTTTCGCCAAATGAAAACCTGCATGTGGATCTTTTTTTCCTTCCCGCCAATACCGGATATCAGAAATTACACCCAGCAAATTGTTTTCATATTTTTCATACAAATGCCAGGCCTCCTCAAAAGTGGTTGCAAGCAAAATTTTGGGACGTCCTCGCATACGAATCATCCGCTGATGCTCATTTAGACCCTCCGTTGTCGTTTTCTTGGCCTGATTAATCAGCACTTTATAAAGTGTCGGCAAATAAGCAGAATAATAACGCACCGAATCTTCAACCAGAATAATGGTTTGCACCCCGACCTGATTCACATCATATTCAGCATTGCGCTTATCCTCAAGCAGTTTGATAATTGCCAATAAAATAGCAACATCACCAAGCCAGGAAAACACATAATCAATCAATTTGCTGTCCACCTTATCCAAACGATTTGAAATTTCTCTTGAAAAAGGCGTTAATACGACAATCGGGATGGTTGGATATTTATCTTTAATAACTTTAGACAAGTCAAACGGATCCATATCCTCCACGCTAAGCATATTAATCACGAGATTGATTTTCTCATGCTTTAATGCTGCAATTGCTTGTTTTGCAGTAGATACCTGAATAATTTCTGGAGGATAACGCAGGTTTAGCGATACATATTCGGTAAATAATTGCTCATCAATTCGTCCGTCCTCCTCCAAAATAAAGGCATCATATCGACTGCAAATCAGCAATACTTTATATATCCGTTTACTCATCAACTTATCAAAAGCTGTTTCAGTAAAATGGAAATTCTGAAAATGGTGATATAAAAAACTTTTCATCAAAATAGGTTTTATCTCTATGCAAAAATAAAAGGCTTTTTTACCATTCCAACATAAATTGCAAAGATAATTTTGGGATAAGCTACAAAACAATTTATAAACAACAAAGTATATTTCCTCATCAAAGTGCTGATTACTAAGAAATACACACACACAAGAATCGCTATATTAAAATACGTAAGTAAAAAAATGTATATTTCAAACAACTATTTTGGGATTTCATACGTCATATAAATAGAAAGAAAAAAGATGCTCAATTTGAATCCATATTCAGGTGCCACAATGGCATATCATAAATCCTCAGCTTATCATCACAAAATAAGTCTGTTGGATCGAGCACTAAAATCCACCTATATTAATGATATTGAGATTAGTAACAGCTCTGATTTCATTGCGGATAAAGCCGTTGTTTTATTGCATTTAAACCAAAATATTTCCCCTGAGAATTTCAAAATCACAGAATGTAAAGCACAAGTTGACGCACAGGTGTATCCCAATGGCATTATTCAACTTAATTTTGACCAACTTCAACTCAAACCCGGAGATACCATGCATTGCACTTATCGCTTTAAACTCTCAGGAACAGAGACTGAAAAAGAAGCACTTGTGAAAAAAACTTACCTATTCTTTTTTCAATAAAATATTGTAAATACTAAATTTTACAATAAATTCATGTTATTATGACATGATTTTATTCAAATTTTATACCTTCATGGCAAAATATGAATATGAAAGCACGTGCAAAAATAGTCGCATCAATCGGACCTGCATCAACAGATAGGCAAATCTTAAAATCCATGGTGGAAGCCGGAATGAACGTAATACGTTTAAACTTTTCACATGGCGACTACAACGAACAAGAGTCCAGAATTGATTTAATTCGCAGCATACAAAATGAACTGAATGTAAATTTGGCAATTATCGGAGATTTATCCGGGCCAAAGTTACGCTTAGGTATTTTACCGAAAGAAAAAATCACGGTTTTTGCCGGTGACATGGTGAAATTTTACACCAAAGCCAGAGAAACAGATGAATGTCAACATGCATTTGAAGTCAGTTATGAACGTTTTGCCGAAGATGTAAATCCGGGAGATCGTATTCTTATCGACGACGGTAAAATCAAGCTTGAAGCCACAGAGACAGACGGCAAAACAGAAGTTTTGGCTAAAGTTATTTATGGCGGTGATGTCAGCTCGCGTAAAGGAATTAATCTGCCCGACAGTATCCTTTCCATGCCAAGTTTAACTGACAAAGACAAACAAGATGTTTTATTTGCCATAGAACATAAATTAGATTGGCTGGCACTATCATTTGTTCGTAAGCCCGAGGATATTACCTGTCTTCGTGAACACATAGAATCTTTTTACGGGACACAGGGAATCATAGCGAAAATTGAAAAGCCGGAAGCCGTAAAAAACATTGATCAGATTATTGAAGTATCAGACGGCATTATGGTTGCCCGTGGTGACCTGGGCGTTGAAGTTGATTTCAATAAAGTCCCTGTCATTCAAAAGCAAATTGTTTCAAAATGCGTAAACATGGCAAAACCCGTGATTATCGCGACACAAATGTTGGACAGTATGATTTATAATTTCCGTCCGACCAGAGCTGAAGCCAATGACGTAGCCAATGCCGTAATGGATTTAGCAGATGCTGTTATGTTGAGCGGAGAAACGGCCATCGGAAAGTATCCCGTAGAAAGCGTTCACAGCATGCAGGAAATCATTAATCACACAGAAGAGGCCGGCGTGCGCTTTAACCGAAATCATGCGCCACACGACATGAATGAGCATTTCATACCGGATTCTGTTTGTTATAATGCGTTTAAAATGGCTCAGCAAACCGACGCCAAAGCAATTATTCCGTTTTCATACTCAGGATACACAGCTTACCGCATATCTAGTCACCGACCGAAAGCAGCAATATATGCCTTTACCTACAACAAGCCTCTAATGAAGAGACTTCCAATGGTTTGGGGCATTAGCACGTATTATTTCCCAGTATTTAATGACATTGATAAAGCCATTGCATATTCCATTGACGTATTGAAAAAGGAAGGGCTACTGGAAAGCGGGGATGTTGTTATTCATGTCGGCAGTACACCGTTGACAGCCAAGGCAGAAACAAATATGATAAAATTGAGTATTGTGGATTAAGGTTTTAATGAAAATAATGGTTCTACTGCAAATTTGATGGAATACTTTATCAACTTTGATTCATAAATATCAGGGCTAAAGCCCAATTATGTATTATGACTTAAAACCCCGACATAAATGTCAGGGTTATATTT